>JAFPZI010000221.1 GCA_017417365.1 Synergistaceae bacterium | reverse complement strand
CCGCTGAGGTTATCGTGATTCCCCTCTCGCGCTCCTGCTCCATCCAGTCCATAGTTGCGTTGCCTTCGTGAACTTCTCCGACCTTGTAGTTGCTCCCCGTGTAATAGAGGATCCGCTCGCTGGTCGTGGTCTTTCCGGCATCGATATGGGCCGCTATTCCTATGTTTCTTACCTTGCTAATATCCTGCAAAAATACGCACCTGCAAATTCAGATTTTTCCTGAGACTACCAGCGGTAATGCGCGAATGCCCGGTTAGCGTCAGCCATTCTGTGAGTGTCATCACGGCGTTTGATTGAAGCTCCTTCGTTCTTGTAGGCATCCATAAGCTCACGCATGAGTCTCTCTGACATAGGCATTCCCTTTTTGGCTCTGGCGTATGACACTATCCACCGAATCGACAGCTGCACTCCCCTCTCAGGCGTAACCTCAACAGGCACCTGATACGTAGCACCGCCGACTCTCCGGGGTCTTACCTCGATGTTCGGGGTAACGTTGGCCATAGCCTTCTCGAAGACCTCAAAGGGTTCAACGCCCAGTTTCTCCGCAGCTCCCTCTAACGCGCCGTAAAATATCTTCTCGGCCGTGCTGCGCTTTCCTCCCAGCATGAGCGCACTGATAAACCTTCCTGCCGCGGGGTTGTTGAACCTCACATCGGGCTGTGGCTCACGCTTCTTGATGTGTCCTTTTCTCGGCATAATTCAGAATCCTCCCGTTAATTGGCCTTGGGCCTTCTCGCGCCATACTTCGAGCGGCTTCTCTTGCGGTTCTCAACGCCTCCGCAGTCAAGAGTCCCTCTGATTATATGGTAGCGGACACCGGGCAAGTCCTTTACCCTTCCGCCTCTCACGAGGACTACTGAGTGTTCCTGCAAGTTGTGGCCGATTCCGGGTATGTACGACGTTACTTCGATGCCGTTTGTGAGTCTCACACGCGCAACTTTGCGTAACGCCGAGTTGGGCTTCTTGGGGGTTATCGTGTACACTCTGGTGCAAACTCCCCTGCGAGCCGGATTCCCCTGCAATGCCGGAGAATTGCTCTTGCTCTTCTTCTCCTCGCGCCCTAAACGGACTAGCTGATTAATTGTCGGCACAAGTCTCTGCTGTCGAATATCTTTCTCAGGGATAACACTCCTGCCCTGTCAACAGCAGATTTCCCCTCCTTCCTGATAAATTGTCTGTGGGATAACAGCCTGACAATCTTAGCAAATACCCGCCGTAAATGTCAATTCCTTACCTGAATCTGTGTTCAGCAATCTACAAGCACCCGGTCTAATCTGTCAGACACAAAATTTACATCGCAGAAGTCAGCCTTTATCCCGTTCATGTCCATAAGCTCAGGAACGATATACTTCACCCGCTCAATCAGGGCATCACATGACCCCGACTCAAGAGCTAGGCCGGGCAGGTCATCACTCGTCGCGCCCCACACAGCCGCCTCATTGTCCCATAGCAATTTGACTTTGCAGTTCACTCACACGCCCCCTTCGCGGTATAGTGTGAACGCTTATCGGCAAGAAATCCAGAAGGCACGCTTTACAGCTACAAGAAGGCATCCTGATTCCGCATTACGACCAAAGGCACAAGCCCTCAAGTTTTCACTAACGATTGTCGTACCCCGGCTCGTTGTAGATCAGCGCAATGAACTCAAGCTCACCGTCAGAATTGTTCTCCAGAGAGTGCCACTGCCCCACCTCGATCACGCAAACCTGCCCCGCATGAACGCGAGTAACTTTGCGCTCGTCCTCAGTCTTGCCCTCGATGAAGTCCCCCTCGCCCCGCAGGATGTAGTACGGCTCCGTGTCCCGGACGTGCTGATGCCAGCCGACAGACGAGCCCGGCGCAAGCACTATCCTAGCATAGAGCCTTCCATGACCGTTAAGCTCCTCCTTCGGGACTATCTCGTAGCGTGTTGCCTTGCCCTTTCCGCCCGCTAAACCTTCAACTTCAATTCCTGTTACTTCACGAATCATTTTCTACCTCCGTCAGCCTTAAACAGATTCAGCCTTAATGCGTTCGTTACCACGCAAAAACTTGACAGGCTCATAGCAGCAGCTCCGAACATAGGGTCTAACTTCAATCCCCATAAACCTGCCGCCAATGGAATACCTATAACATTATAGATGAACGCCCAGAATAAATTCTGCCGGATATTACGCAGAGTCGCACGGCTGAGTCTCACGGCTGAAGCTACGTCCCTCAGAGAGCTTTTCATCAGCACAACGTCCGCCGCGTCAATGGCTATGTCAGTCCCTGCGCCTATAGCAATCCCAATGTCAGCACGAGTCAAAGCAGGAGCATCGTTTATGCCATCGCCAACCATCGCAGTCTTGCCCTTCGTCTGAAGCTCACGTATCACGGACTCTTTCCCGTCTGGGAGGACTCCCGCTATGACCTCGTCGACTCCCGCGTCATGGCCGATAGCCTTTGCTGTGCGCTCATTGTCCCCCGTAAGCATTACGACTCGTATGCCCAATTCCTGAAGCTCCTTCACGGCCTCCCTGCTGTCAGGCTTTATCGTGTCAGCTACAGCTATAATTCCGATAAGCTCATCATCCTTCACGAACATCAACGGAGTCTTCCCTGCCTCAGCGAATTTCTCGGACTCTCGCATGAACTTTCCGCTGACCGTGTATTTCCCGCCGATGAACTTCACGCTTCCACCTGTGAGAATTGAGCCGTCATTGAGGGATGCTGTGAGGCCGTTTCCCGGAAGTGCCTGAAAATCGCTGACCTCCTGCGGGTGAATGCCCTTCCCCTTTGCGTAGTCGACAACCGCCCGCGCTAAAGGATGCTCGCTTTTCGCCTCAAGGGAATATGCCAGCTTCACGAGTTCCTCCTCCAGGTAGTCGCCTGCCGTAAGTATGTCGGTTACTTTGGGTTCTCCGCTGGTTATTGTGCCGGTCTTGTCGAGGGCAGCAACCGTGATTTTCCCGGTCTCCTCAAGGGATGCCGCAGTCTTGAAGAGTATTCCGTTCTTCGCGCCGACTCCGTTTCCGACCATGACAGCGACAGGAGTGGCCAGCCCCAAAGCGCAAGGGCATGATATGACGAGGACGGCTATACCGTAAGACAGAGCGTCGCCGAAACTTTTCCCGGCCATGAGCCAGCCAGTAACAACCAGAACAGCAATAGCTATGACTGACGGCACGAATATTCCGCAGACCTTGTCGGCTATTTTCGCTACTGGTGCTTTTGTGGCGGCGGCATCGCTAACCATGCGGATGATCTGTGATAGCGTTGTGTCATTCCCGACCCGTGTAGCCTCGCACTTGAGGAAGCCTGACTGATTCACCGTTCCTGCCGAGACTGAGTCGCCGGGGGCTTTGTCGGCCGGGATGCTTTCACCCGTCAATGCTGACTCATTCACCGCACTCATTCCGTCAATGATTACCCCGTCAACAGGAATATTCTCGCCTGGCTTCACGATGAACACCATACCCCGCGTAACCTGCTCGACCGGGATAACGTGGTGCTTTCCGCCGTGAAGGATTGTCGCTGTCTTGGGGGCAAGTTTCATGAGACTCTTCAGGGCATCGGTGGTGCGTCCCTTCGATTTTGCCTCAAGCATTTTGCCTACAGTTATGAGTGTCAGAATCATTCCGGCTGACTCGAAATAGAAATCGTGAGGGGCGAATGTGTGTCCCGGCTTCGTCATCATGAAGAGTACGTAAACGCTCCACGCGAACGAGGCTGACGAACCCATAGCAACAAGGGTATCCATGTTAGGCCCGGCGTGAAGGAGGGAGCTGAAGCCTGAGACAAAAAATTTCTGGTTGATGACCATGATTATCCCGGCAAGTAGCAGCTGTGCAAGTCCCTGCGCCACGTGGTTATCCTCAAAGAATGCGGGCAGTCTGAGTCCGGCCATGTGTTCCATCGAGAAGTACATTAACGCTATGAGGAACAACAGCGAGAATATCAGCCTGCGTTTCAGGGCGGGGGTGTCGCGGTCGGCTAATGCGTCTTCTTCCTGGGAGTGTGAGACTTGGGCGGGGGCTTCGGGAGTCTTGAGGGATGCTCCGTAGCCTGCTTTGACGACTGCGGCAATGACTGAGTCAGGGGTGGCTGTGCCGTCAACGCTCATTGAGTTGGTGAGGAGGCTGACTGCACATGAGGTTACGCCGGGGACTTTCTTGACGGCTCGCTCGACTCTGGCTGAACATGCCGCGCAGCTCATTCCTGTTACGGTGTATTGGTCTGACATGAATATTCACGGCCTTTTCTTGTGTGATGGGAGCATTATATTACATGGCCGCTACTTTCTGCTTTATCCTTCTTTGTTCCGAAAAAGTGAGATTATTCCTGATACTCCTTCTGTTACCGCCATGAAGGGAGCCTTTACTCCCGCTACAATCTGAGGCATAGCGAACACCACAAGTATTATCGACAGCAGCCAGTAATCCCAGTGATACAGCCCTTGAACATCGTGCTTCAGTCCCTCAACATCCCTCTGTAGCTCGACAACCGCCGCAGTAAGTGTGTCAAAACGTTTTTCTGTCCTCGCCTCAAATTCCCGCTGTTCCTTCATCATTTGCGCCCGGAACTCGGCATTATCCTTCATCATTTGCGTTCGGAACTCTGCGTTGTCTCTCTGCATTTGTGCCGATAACGCCTTCAGCTCCGCAATCTGCTCACGGTTCACCAGTATCAATTCCCGGATTTCACTCGTCAGAATGCTCACATCTTCACTGGCCATCTTTACACTCCCTTTCTCTAGTGTGATGGGAGCATTATACAGTCATGCAATAATTTTTCCGTGAAATCTTTTTGCTGCTTACGTATAATTCCAGCGTCAACAAGAATCCCAATGAAAGCAGTGATACTATGACCGATGATATTTG
>JAFPZI010000220.1 GCA_017417365.1 Synergistaceae bacterium | reverse complement strand
TGCTCTCTGCTCTCTCATTATTATATTGGCCTCCTCAAAATTTCAAGGTATATTCACCCTATCTTACAGCCCCCAGTTCAGCAGGTTATCAAGCAATTGCTGCTTCACTTGGTCTCCCGTGCTCTCCTCCTCAGAACCCTTCGCACCCGGACCCGTCGGGAACTTCAATTGCAATCTGAACTGTGCACTGTCCTTCTGAGTCTCTTGGTCCCTGTTGAGAATATCTATCGGCAGGAAGTCCTCTATAGCTTTCGTGATCTTTAGGTTCTCCAGCGCAGGTTTATCCCAAGTCCCAGCTATCGTGAATGACACGTTCTGGAAGTCCTTACGTTTTATCCCGAGTACACGGCTCGCAGCGTCCTTGATTACGTCCCGGGCAAGACTCCCCGTCATGTACTGGAACACTCCCTTCATCGCGCCCAAAAGCTGGTCAAGAATCTTCAGGTCAAACCTTCCGTCGCACAACAGCTTCATTCCCTTACCAGGCACACCGCACGACCCGTTCACCGTGAAGTACCTGTACAGCGGCTCATCACTTCCCGCCCTCGCACCTGTCCCGGGGTTCAGGAACAAGTCCATTCCGTCCCAGAAAAATGTCCCGTTAATCCTCTCGAAACTTATTCGCTTTGTCGGAGTAATCGAATCCAACGCCGCCATCTTGTGGAAATATCCCGCTCCAGTCGTGAATTTCCCTGTGGCAAAACTCGTATTCATCACGCCTATTTGCCCCTTCATGCTCACTTCTGCGTCAACGCTCCCGACTAACTCTCCCTCAGGCAAAAACGCTGTAGCCAATTTCCCGAAGTCCAAGTGTGAGACTTTCACTGCTCCCTTCCACTCTGAAGCGTTCAAGTCATACTCGAAGCCCGAATTTATTACCCCTCCGCTGAGAAGTGCGCTGGCCTTCTTGATTTCTACTTTGTTCTTGGCCGGATTGAACACCACAGGAATATCTATCTTGCCAATCGTAATCTTGTCGAGCACCGTAATCTTCTGGGAGGCTGCCTTGATGTCTATCGGTGAGTTAGGTTTTGTGCTGCCCCTGACGCTCACCGTCGCGAAACCTTGAGCCATTCCCGCCATGTCCGGCATCTGCGTCTGAATCGCGTGGTCAATGTCGAGCGGCTTCGTGTCAACTCGGTACGTCCACACACCGTCCTTCTGCCTCAGGTCAATATCTGCCTCAGGCCTGAACTTGTCGATTCGGGCTCCTGCGTTGATTACGTAGTGGTCCGCCTCTGGTGCCCGGAGCTTTACGGCTATATCGTGGATTTCTGTCTTGTCGTAGATGACTGGGGAATACAGCTTCACATCAAGTGCGGGCTTGGCTAAAGTTCCATCAAGGTTGAGGTTGCCGCGAATCATCCCCTCAACTGGTGCGGAGCCGATTGCCTGCGTAAGAATCCGCTTGAGGTTGAGACGCTTAACGTTGGCATTGAGCTTTACCCCGCTGTTCATGAAGTTCTTCTGGTTGATGGTCAGTGAACCTATGCCGCTGATTTGGGCCTTGTTGATTTCCGCCTCTAACTTGTTGAGGTTAATGCGCTTCATGTTCCCGCTGGCTACGAGTTCCGCTGTTGGCATGTCCACGAGTGTACCGGCCTTGAAGTTCTCGGCCCTAACTGCTGCGTTGACGTTCGGGGAGTTCACGGAGCCCTTCACGCCGATTGTGGCCAAGACCTTACCCGTTATCGGCATGTCCTGAATCTCAACCTTCAGGGCCTTCATGACTTCCGCAATGTCTATGCCCTGAGTTGACGCTGTGAGGTCGAGTCCCGGGTTGGCGGGGTTCTTGACGTTCACGCTCCCCTTGAGGCTCACGCTTCCCCCGGGTAGTCCCGCCCTTGCCCCGTTAATCTTTAGGAGGCCGTTAGCAAAACTCAGGGGCAGGTTGAGATTCCCTATAGCCATATCACCATAAGCCATGCCGCGAGCTTTGAGGTCAGCCTCCGCACGAATCGCCGTAATGTCCGAGTAGCGTCCCGAGGCCGAAGCTGTGAGGCTGTACGTTCCCTTAAGGTCGCGGAGTTCTGGTATCGTGTGAAGTTCGAGGTTAGTCGCGTTTGCCTTTGCTGTGAAGTTCGAGGTGAGGAGGTTAGCATTTCCGTCGAGTGCTATCGTTCCTCCGAGAATGTCCGCCCTTGCACCGTTGACAGTCAGGACACCTCCCGACATTCTCACGGGAAGATTGATGCTCCCCAAGCTCGCCGAAGAGTAGCCGACGTTCGAGGCTGTCAGGTCCGCATTGAGGTTGATGCTCTTGATGTCGGTGTATTTCCCATGAGCCGAAGCCGTGAGGTTGTAGACCCCCTTAACGTCGCGCAATTCCGGCAGAGTCCGAAGGTCTAAGTTCTCAGCATCGGCCGCTAACCTGAAGTCTGATTTGTTGAGGTCAACGAGTCCGCTCAGTGAGAGATTGCCCTTGAGGATTTGGCCTCCTGCGTTGTCAATCGTCAGGACACCCCGTGCGAACCTCACGGGTACGTCAACGTTGCCGATTACTGATCTCTTGTAGGCAATGTTCCGTGCTGTGAGGCTGGCAGTCGTCGTGATTGTCGAAATGTCCGTGTAGTTCCCTGAACCCGAAGCGTTGAGGGTGTACGTTCCGCCGATGTCGCGCAGTTCGGGAATGACCCGCGGCTCTATGTCCCGAGCGTCCGCGTTGAACGTGAACACCCCCGAATTGATGTCCGCGTTCCCGGAGGCCTTGATTGTTCCCCTGCCGAGCCGTAGAGACAGCGTGTCGAGTGCTGCTTTGCCCTGCTGGTGGTCGTAACCGAATGCCGCGAGAAGGTCGGACAACGTTACGCCGTTTGCGCTGAGCCGGTCGGAAGTGATTTTGCCGTCAACCCCCAAATTGTCGTGGAGCTGGACGCGTGCCGTGATTGTCCCTGAAGGTTTCTTGACGGTCTTAGCGAGTTCCGGGAAGGCCCTAACCACCGTAGGCAGGTCAAGATTAACGATTGAGATCACTGCACCGGGCTTGATTGAGCCGTCGGGGTTCTGTTCCGCCTGACCGCGCGCGAAAAGTTTACCGTTGAAGATTCTCCCGTTCACGTCGATTCTTGGAGCTTGGCCCGGAGAAAGTTTGACGTTTGCCGCCAAGTCCTTTAGCACCTGAGCACCCATAGCCGTTATTGAGGGCATGGAGGCCTTGACCACAGCGCGTGTGCGTCCGAGAATATCCCCGCTCAACACCGCGTCAACGTCAAAGTTTATGTTGCCTCCCTCACCGTCGAGTCCGGCTTCTGGCGCGAACATCCTGCCGATCTCGTTTAGGGAAATGTTTTGTGCCGAACCTTTGGCCTTGAGGGTCATAGCTGCAAAGTTAGCGAGTGCGTCGAGGTTCACGCTTGCCGCAGGTGTCCTGAGACTCACGCCGTCAACCGCAAACACCCCAGAGTCGTCGAACCTGAACGGCAGACGGAACGTCAACGGTACATCCATAACGCTGGCACGTGGGAGTGAGACCACACCCGAAGCCTTGAGGGACCCGCCTTCAGTCTTGGCCAAGAATTTTCCGTCGAGCCGCCCCGAGACCCTCACGCCGAAATCTGGAGCAAACTTCATGAGTTCATCAAGGGATATTGCAGTGAGGAAGAGATTAGCCGTCATTGGGTCAAGTTTGCCGGTGAATTTGCCGGTGCCGTTCTCGCCTATGTTCAGCTTTGACGTGGTTACCTCCAGAGGGTCAAAGTTCAGGCGTGCAGTTGCGTTGAGGGGTAAAGTATTGTCGAGTGAGAGCAATCGTGAGGACAGCAGGAAGTTTCCGGCCTCGTCGAGGGTCAAAGCGTCAAGTGATAGGGCAGCGTAGGGTGTCGAGAAGTTCACGTCCCTTATTGATGCCCTGAAGGGGTTCAGCCGGAAAGCCGTTGATGAGTCGTCCTCTTCCTCGTCACCTGCGTCTGAGTCGTCGGATGAGGGGAAGAGATTCACGACGGCCATTACGCTGTCGAGGTCTGAGCTTAGGCCGTGAACCTTGAGGGATTTGACGAAGGGTAAGCCGTTCATTCCAGCGAGGACTAGGTCCCAGTCGGGGCTGACGGAAGCGTAACCAAGAGAGGCTAATTCCTTGTCGCCGGATATTAGTCTGAGTCCTGAGAGGGTGTAGCCTTGACGCAATGAACCGCTTACGTCGTCAATTTCGACTCTGACTGGAGCAAGGAAGAAGTTACCGGCCCTTTGAGCCAGAGGACGCACGAGCCAAGAGCCTGTGTCGAACCAGAAGAGTCCGGCACCAACAGCAATAAGGACGATGCACGAATATATCAAGTACTTAATGAGCGAGCCGATGAATCGCACGGTAAAATTCACATCCTGAAAAATTTTCGTTAATTATATTCTAAAATGTGGTATAAATTTACGTTGCCAAAAAAAATTTTTATGTATGGGGGTAATTACAATTCCAGCCGTGAAGAAATCAGCGTCCAAAGTTTCAGAGGGCGCTGCAGAGAAGAAAGCCGCTAAGACAGCCAAGACAGCGAAGACTACAAAGAGTACGAAGACTGCGGCCAAGACCGTGAAGAAGTCATCCGGGACTAAGACCAAAACTATAGATAATTCCAAGCCCAAGAAAGTTCTTGCCGACAGTTCCGAAAAAGGGAAGATTTTAGTGATCGTTGAGTCCCCGTCCAAAGCCGCAACGTTATCGGGGATGCTCGGACGAGGCTATATCGTCAGGTCGAGCAAGGGACACATGAAGGACCTTCCCAAGAGCAGACTAGCAATCGACATTGAGCACGACTTCGCACCAGAATATATTCTCGTCAAGGGAAAAGCTGCCCTCAAGAATGAACTGCTCAAGCTCGCTGCCGGTGCCTCACACGTATTGCTAGCGTCCGACCCCGACCGTGAAGGGGAAGCCATAGCGTGGCACTTGGCCGATATTCTCGGGGTCAACCTCGCGGAGAAGTGCCGTGTCAGGTTCTACGAGATTACCGCAAATGCCGTGAAGGCCGCAGTGAAGAACCCCGACTACATTGACATGAACAAGGTAGACGCACAGCAGGCCAGAAGGATTCTTGACCGCCTCGTGGGGTACACTCTGAGTCCGCTCCTGTGGAAGAAGATACGTTACGGGCTCTCAGCTGGCCGTGTTCAGTCCGTAGCGTTGAACCTGATCTGTGAGCGTGAGAGGGAAATTCTTGCGTTCGTGCCTGATCCGTATTGGGTGATTACCGCAAAAGCTGAGAATGACGGGCGGGTCTATGAGCTCAAAGCCTACAAGCTCGACGGGAAATCTCTCATGAAGAATAATCTTCCGTTGGGTATAAACACTCCCGAGAAGGCCCAAGAGATTATCGCGGAGATTCGGGCAAATGAGCTTGTTGTGAGTGAGTTCAAGGCCAAAGACAGCGTACACTCAGCCCCAGCACCCTTCAGGACTAGCACGCTTCAGCAGGAGGCCTCACGCCGTCTCAGCATGGCACCCGCACACACAATGCGTATCGCTCAGGCACTCTATGAGGGTGTGAACATTCCCGGGCGCGGGCACGTCGGACTCATTACCTACATGCGCACCGACAGCTTGAGAATCTCAACGGAAGCCCTCGCATCTTGCCGTGAGTTCATAGCCGCCAACTACGCACCTGAGTACCTGCCGGAGAGCCCGAACATTTACGCCGCAAACAGCAAGAACATCAAGGTTCAGGACGCTCACGAAGCAATCCGCCCGACCGACATCACACTAACTCCCGAGTCCCTTGAAGGGGTCTTAACGCCCGAACAGCACAAACTCTATTCGTTAATCTGGAGGAGGTTCACAGCAAGCCAGATGAGTCCGGCAGTAACGGCCAAGACAACTCTTAAGGTTCAGGCGGGAAGAGTGAGCCTCAAGCAGGAGGGTGAGACCCTGAAGTTTGACGGTTGGAGCGTATTGTGGCCTCTTGACCTGAAGGGCAGCGAGATTGTGAAGATTGGTGCGGGTGAAGTCTTGGGGTTAATCTCCACTCAGGATGAGCAGAAGTTCACAAAACCGCCGTCGAGGTATTCTGAGGCAGGGCTGATAAAGATTCTGGAGGAGAACGGAGTCGGCAGGCCTTCAACGTATGCGACGATAGCTGGGACTCTTGATTCTCGTGGGTATATCGAGAAGAACGAGGACAAGAGATTTTGCCCGACCTCTTTGGGAATGACCGTAGATGAATTTCTCGCGCAATACTTCAACCGTAAAGACTTATCCTCAATCGTTGATGCCGGATTCACTGCGCAGATGGAGAAGGAGCTAGACGAGGTGGAGGAGGCCGCGAGGAAGTGGCTTGATGTTGTTGGGGAGTTCTGGGGGGAATTTTCCGCGACCCTCGAGGAAGCTCAGGAGGCCCCAAAAGTCCCGTTACCCGCTCCCGAACCCATAGGTGAGGCGTGTCCCGAATGCGGTCATGACTTGGTGAAGAAGCGAGGGAGATTCGGTGAGTTCATTGCGTGTTCGAACTACCCGGAGTGCAAGTACACGAGGCCGATTTTGACGGAGATTGGTGTGAAGTGTCCTAAGTGCGGAGAAGGTGAGATCGTCAAGCGCAAGAGCAAGAAGGGGCGGACGTTCTACGGTTGTTCGCGTTACCCTGAGTGTGATTACGTTGCGTGGAACAGGCCGGCGGGTGAGAAGTGCCCGGAGTGCGGTGAAGAGTTGTTCATTAGGGGAAGCACTGTGTTCTGTGCGAAGTGCGGGTACAAGGCACAGAGTGATTCTGCGGATGAATGAGCCTTCCTGCATGGAGGTATGCGCGGGTGCAGGAGGTCAGGCGTTGCGGACTTCCTGCATAATTTATTGCCTGTGAGGGATAGAGAGTTTGTCCAAAATCTTTATGAAGTCCTCAAGCGAATTGCTGTTGCCCCTCAGAGTCAAATACTCGATACCTCTGGCTTGAAGCTGCGCGCAGTTCTGTTCGCTCAGCGTGTCGGCTATGAATATATCGCTGTCCCGCGCAATAGTGGCATCCGCGCTCTCAGGGTTGCCCTTGCCCATCAGCTTAACTTCAATGCGGTAGACTTTGCCTTCTCTGCTGATAAGCCGGTAATCAGTCTCGCGGTCGTAAGGCAAATTTCTGTCCCTCCTGAAAGGCCGGCGGTCTATATTTTCTTCAGGGACTCCTGCACGCCCGCATAACTCATCAAGCAGAGGCTTTTCTGTCTTCTTGCCTATGGAACTCCACGCACCGCCCCTTATCTGTAATTTCTTCGTGGCCAGAGCATTAATCACTAACAGGCTCTCAGTCAGTGATAATTCTACTCGTATGCTGTTGTAGCTTATGGTTATTGTTATGGCCAAATCATTATTCGCATCGTTCTCAAGTTCTGACAGGAGCGCACGAAGATACTCGAAATTATTTCTTGCCGCATTCAGCACTATTTCACGCGAGGCAGTCCCGTAAATATTGGTGATGGTCTTCTTGTTCAGGCCGGCATATACAGCAGCATCGTCAGGAGTAATATTTTCCGCGTCTATGAAATGCTCCCTGTACCAACGCATATTAATATCATGTCCGCTGAATTTTGCCTCGACTATCTCACGGAAGAATCTTATGCTGAAGTCGAAAAATAATGAATTTATCGCGTTCACTATCTCGTCCCTGTAATCCTCACCAGATAGTAATCTGCTGATTGTGTGCGCTGTCAGTTTTCCCCCGAACGTCATAATACCCCGGCTCCTCCCTGTCTATAATCTCTGCGTAATCTTCATTCATCTCGCACATCACAGGAACACGCCCCATTCTTCTCGCAACACGGCCAAGAGTCCCAGACCCCGCAAAAGGATCCAGCACCGCATCCCCCTCGAATGAATAATACCGCAAGACTCTCCGGCATAATTCTTCAGGGAACACAGCAGGGTGATTCTTGTCGTACTTGGGAGCAATGTACCAGCAGTTAGACGTGTCGACAGCTTCGTCGTCGTGCCTGTCATAATCACCGTAGGACTTCATATTTCGGTCAAGGAGAAATGCGCAGTTCTTGCGGTAGACCATTATGCTTTCTGTTATGCAGTTGGGCTTGTAGGATAACGGTTTGCGTGTCTGCTTGTAGCCGCTTATCCTGTCTGGGACTGACGGTTCCGGCTTTATCCATATGATTTCGTCGACAAAGTAATACCCTGAGTCCGTCAGCACCCTGTGAAGGTCGTAATGTATCGGGTATCTTATGCTCTCAAACTCCCGTCCCGGCCTCTTGGTGATCACCGGCGACACGTTCACAACAATAAATCTGCCATCCTCAAGCACACGATTGCACTCGCAGAAAACTTTTCCCATCTTCGCTAAATACTCGGCGTATGAAGTGTAATCCGAATATTCGCGGGCATTGTAGTAGGGCGGTGAAGTGAACACTAACTGTATGCAGCCGTCCTCAAGCTGCCTGAGTGTATGCACGGAATCTCCCACAAGCAGAAGAGGCTTTGCTGTCTTCCTTGAGGGCTGTACTTTCTCCCTTTGCTGCCGGAAATCGTAATACGCATTCATCTTGTCTATATTCTCGTTGTGGTAGTAATCCATAATTTTCTGCCGGAGCTGCGAAAATCTCTCGTCGTCCCTGCTCTTGTACAGGCACGTCCTGAATATCTGATATATTATCTCCATCGGGTTATCCCTGTTGAAGGCTTCACGTTCAGCAAACGCAAAAATTCTATCGTTATCCGTGTGTCTCCCGATTGATGAGACTGTCTCACGCTTTACGTCAATAGGAACATTGCTCACGAAAATCTCGAGCAGCTTCGTAAAACTTTCTGGAGTACGTTCCTTGCCGAGAGCTTTTATTTGTTCAACGGAGTACATGATGATATATTAGCACAAACATACTATGACACATACGAGCGGAAAAATGACAAGCATAAAGATTATCAGAGCAGGACTGGCGGGGTGTGAAGCGTCGTGGCAGGCAGCTAACAGAGGCCTTCACGTTGACCTCTACGAAATGCGCCCAACCCTCCTGACTCCCGCACACAAAACAGGACAATTAGCCGAAATAGTTTGCAGCAACTCTCTCGGCTCAGAGAACAAAGACGGCCGGGTCTCCGCAGCAGGTATCCTCAAGGAAGAATTAGCCCTTCTGGACTCGCTCATACTCTCCTGCGCTCAGGCCTCACGTGTCCCTGCGGGGGGAGCGTTGGCAGTTGACCGCGAAAAGTTCTCTGCACTCGTTACCGAACGCATAACCTCGCACCCAAACATTACGCTAATACGTGAGGAGTTCACCTCCCTTCCCGAAGAGACCGCGATAATCGCCTCGGGCCCCCTGACTTCCGACAAACTCGCCGAGAGCCTCAGGGCCATAGCCGGAGAACGCATATACTTCTACGATGCTGTGGCTCCCGTGATAATGCGGGACTCAATCGACATGAGCAAAGTTTTCGTGTCCGGCCGTTACGGGAGGGGCGACGACTACATCAACTGCCCATTGTCGCAGGAAGAATACTCACGCTTCTATGACGAACTCATTCACGCAGAACGCAGCCTCCCTCACGATTTCGAGAAGGGCAAATACTTTGAGGGGTGCATGCCGGTCGAGGCCATTGCTGAGAGGGGAGTCGACACGCTGAGATTCGGACCGATGAAGCCCCGCGGACTCGTTGACCCAAAGACTGGGCGTGAACCTTATGCGGCGTTACAGCTCAGGCAGGACAATTCCGACGGGACTCTGTATAACCTCGTGGGGTTCCAGACCGGCCTAAAGTGGGGTGAACAAAAACGGGTCTTCTCGCTCATTCCCGGGCTCGAACACGCGGAGTTCGTCAGGCTCGGAGTCATGCACCGAAATACTTCCGTGAATGCTCCGGCGGTCCTCGATGAATGGTTACGCCTCAAGGAACGCACGAACATCTTTCTTGCCGGACAGCTCACCGGGGTTGAGGGCTACATGGAGAGCACGGCAATGGGACTCGCCGCTGGTGTGAACGCCTCATGCGGGCTCAGGTCTTGGCCAAGAGAGACGGCTATTGGTTCGCTGATTCACTACCTGATGACGACGGAGCCTAAACACTTTCAGCCGATGAATATCAATCTCGGGCTGTTCCCTGAACTTTCGGGCATAAGGGGCAAGAAGGACCGCGCACAGTTCCACAGGGACAGGGCAATAGACTCGATGAGAAATTTCGTGAGGGGACTATGATTTACGTTGTAGGAATTGGTCCGGGGGGGCTTGACGAGATTACCCCGCGTGCTCTGGAGGCTATGAAGGCTTGCGGAATAATCTCGGGATATTCACGCTACGTTGACCTAGTGAGAGACGTGCTGCCCGACAAGAAATTTTCCGTCTGGGCAATGAGGCAGGAACGTGAACGCTGTATCGACGCTCTGAGGCTCTCACAGTCCGGCCAAGATGTTGCGCTGATTTCTGGGGGTGATTCTGGGGTCTACGGTATGGCGGGATTAATGCTCGAGGTAGCTTCAGGGACTGGTGAGGAGGTTCGGGTGATTCCCGGGATGACTGCTGCGAACTCTGCGGGGGCGGTTCTTGGTGCTCCCCTGATGAACGACTACGTAACTATCAGCCTAAGCGACTTGCTCACGGATTGGGCGACCATCGAGAGGAGGCTGGAGGCAGCGTGTATGGGTGATTTCGTTGTGTGCGTGTACAACCCTGCGAGCAGACACAGGCCGGACAATTTCAGGAAAGCTTGTGAGATTCTTCTGAGGCACAGGCCAGCCGAGACTCCTGCGGGTTACGTCCGAAATTCCGGGCGCGAGGGTCAGAGCCACGAAGTTACGACGCTCGGGAAAATCTGTGAGTGTGATATAGATATGCTCTGCACTGCAATAATCGGGAACTCCCAGAGCTATATTCTTGACGGAAAGATTATCACGTCCAGAGGCTATATCCTGCGGTGATGTCCCTGACGTGTTCAAGCTCCCAATTGGTGAAGTCGTCCTTATCGTGAAAAGTTATGCCCACAACGTCAATCCTCCAGAACCCCGCCCAGTTCAAGCTGTCAATGTATTCTTGTGATGAGCGCAGAAGAGTCCTGAGCTTACGTGAACCTATCGAGTCCAACGGTGCCTGAGTCATGCCGACAGTCCTAGCTCTGACCTCGACAATCACGAGTTCTTCAGGGCGGGTCTTAGTGTCGACAGCGATAACGTCAAGTTCCCCGTAATCGTTCCTGACGTTGCGCTCAATAACCCTCCAGCCCAGCGACACGAGATACTCCGCTGCCCTGTCCTCAGCGAAATTCCCGAGTGCCTTCGTCTTCGTCAGGGTCAAGCTCCCGCCTCCTTGTCGAGTTTGTAGACCCAAGCCAAGACTCTTGCGACGACTTCATAAAGTTCTGCTGGAATCTCCTCGCCGAGCTCAAGCGAAATCAACGCCGAGACCAATGCGGCATCCTCAACTATGGGAACGTCAGCTTCTATTGCTCGTTCAACAATCTTGCGGGCAATGAACCCCTCACCTTTCGCCACAACGTAAGGCGCGGCCATCTTGGAGGTGTCGTACTTGACGGCTACGGCCTTATCTGGTTTTGTGCCTCGATTATCTGCCATCGTTCACACCGTAATATCCAGACCTCGACCGGCCATGAGCACATCACGTTCACTCTCCGCTGCCCTCACCGCAACCCCAATGAATGTTACGGGAATCTCAAGGCCCAAAAGCTCCTTGCGCAGTTCCCTCCTGCGTCTCTCGATAAGCCTGCAGGTCTCCGGCTTCTCTGCGTTAAGAGTGAGATTGCAGCTCTTGCCGTCGCTCTCAACGAGTCCCCCGACCTCACCGAGAACCGAACCAGTTATCCCGAACCCTACCTGCCAGTAACGCTGCCCGTCCTCTTCCGCAGAACGTCCCACGTAGATTTTTGCGGTCATGTTCTGTGATGCGTTGTCCATGAGGGGCCAGAACGGTGCGGCCAGAAGTGCGGGGTTGACTTCGGGACGCGGAGACTTCATGAGGATTGATTGAGCCTGTAAGAATTTCGCTATGTCGTCGCTGCCTTCCTTCATGCTTCGGAGTACCTTCACGGGGTCCCCGCCTCCCCTGCTGCGTTCACGGAGTTCTTTGCGGATCTTGTTCCACATTGCTGTAGCCTCCGAGCCGTTCATAGCCGCATACTGTGAGAGTAGTGAAGCGTTCTCCTGAGTCATCGGGACATCACGGGCCCAAAGCTCAATGAACGACGACAATTCCCCCGAGTCGGAACCGTTTTTCCTCCAAGCGTCCTTAATGGCGTTGAGGACCTCGCTGGACAACGGGAGGCCGCGAGACAACAAAGCCGTAGCCAGTTCCCTATCACGCGCGGGAATTTGGGACAAGAACGACAGCTCACCCTGAGAGAGCCTTAGCACCGGCACACCATCGGGCCCGGAAGCGTCCCACACAGCCCGGAAGTGTTCACCTGGGATAAGTGAGAGGGTTGCACGTGCTCTGAGTTCCTGAGCGACACCGTTCACGTCAACTCGCACAAGATACGTCCCGTCAGAGTTCTGTGATAACACGCTCCCCTCTACGACTGTTCCCGAACGTACTCCGGCCAAACGCGCGGCTATCTGGGCGGGGTGCTGAATCTGAGGCTGTGTTGAGACCCGTCCCTGCCCGGTGCTGGTCGTAATGTTCTGCTGGGCTTGGTTGTACCCGCTGTCTACCTGTACGTTAATCGGCGGCATCGCTAATTACTTCCGAAAAATGTTCGGCTATGAGCTTCTTGCAGAAATACGGCCTGTGAATCGCGCACATTCCCTTCTCCTTGACCGTAGCAATGTGCTGCATTGTCGGATAGCCCTTGTTCTGCTCAAAGTCGTAGCCCGGGTACTTCTCGGCCATGTCGACCATGAGGCGGTCGCGAAGAACTTTGGCGATTATCGAGGCCGCTGACACAACCGGAGCGAGGTTATCTGCCTGAATCAGTGTCCATTGAGGAATCTTGGTGTTCTGGATTCTCTCCGTACCGTCAACGACAACGCACACGGGGGGCTTTGGGAGTTTCTCGGCTAACTTCTTGAGGCTCATTCCCATAGTCCACATTGAGGCCACAAGAATATTATCCTTCTCGATTCTCTTGATGCTGCCGGTGTGAGCGCACCAAACTACGCCCATTTCCTCCATAGCCGCAAAAATTCTGTCGCGCTGTTTGGGAGATAACTTCTTGGAATCCCTCAATTTCATTGCGAGTAGTTCTCTCTCCTGCTTTGGGGTGAGGAAGACCGACGCTGCGATTACGGGGCCGGCTAATGCTCCTCTTCCTGCCTCGTCAGTTCCGACAACGGGACCGAGTTTCCTGAGCTTGGCCAATAATTCCTTGACTTCTGCCAAATTTGAACGCGGGGGTAATATCAATTCGTTAAACAATGTTAGCTGCCTCATCTCTGTAGTCTATGGCCCGTTCTTGTCCGGGGAGCTCGAGACAAATTTTCCCTAACCTGCCCGAAGAAAAGGCCTCAATAAATTTCTGTCCTGCCAGCTCCATATTCACTCGCCCTCCCGAAATCAGACACCCATACTTCCTGCCGAGACGCTCAAGTGTCAGTGCCGGAAGCTCATCGGGAATCACCTCGACTGGAAGAATATTCATCATCTCCCGTGAAGCTAAGAACTTCAGGAGGGACAATGCTGCGTTCTCCCAGCCCCCGACAACCTCAGCCTTAGCGCACCCGAGCCACGACAAAATCAAGTGCGCTCCCTCCTCAGCGTGCGGGTCAAGGATGCCAGGTGAGTCAACTATCAACATTCCTTCATTCCTGTACCAGTTCACAGACTTCGTGATGCCCGGAATGTTGCCGACTCCTGCGTTGCTCCTGCCGATTAACGAGTTCAGCAGTAAGGACTTGCCCACGTTCGGAATCCCAACGACAGCGAGCCGGACTTCTCTGTGGGCGGGCTTGAACTTCAGCACTGCCCTCTTGATTTCCGCGAGGCCCTCACGATTCCGAAGGTCCGCACTGTACGTGTGCTTCATGGACTTCACCCACAGAGCTAACTTCTCACCGTCGGCCAAGTCCCTGCGTGAGAGGACGTGAATAACCGGCTTAACCTTTGCGAGTGCCTTAATCAGCGGTGAAGAAGTCGAGGCAGGAGCGCGTGAGTCCCTAACCTCGACTATCACGTCAAGTTTTCCGGCTAACTCGTTGAGTTTTCGCGTACCCTTCGCCATGTGGCCGGGGTACCAGACTGTACGCGGCACGGTACTACTTCGGGATTCCGATTCTGTTCAGCGGCCAATACCTGAAGAATACCGGCCCCCTCATGTCGTCGATTGAGGCGAAACCCCAAAACCTGCTGTCCTGAGAGTTCCCCCTGTTGTCGCCTAGCATGAAGTACTTCTTCTCCGGCACTGTGAACGGAACTTGCGGAAACACATTGCTCGGGCTCATCGTGTACCTGTCGCGGTGGACAACGTACGGTTCTTCTGTGGGAGTGCCGTTGAGGATTACCACGCCGTTCTTGATGTCTACAACGTCCCCGGGCACGGCAATCACCCTCTTCACAAAATCCCTGTCCCTGTCCATAGGATACTTGAACACGTACAGCGACCCGCGCGACGGCTCAAAGAACCAGTTCCAGAATTTCGCCACTAATACCCTGTCGCCAACCTCAAGCGTCGGAATCATTGACCCGCTCGGAATCCAGAAGGCCTGCACTATGAACGTCCGAATTATCATCGCCAAGACGAACGCCCAAATTATGGTCTCTATTGTCTCGCGCCACCAAGGCTTTGCTGCTGCTTCTGCCATCTCTGATTAGTCCCCCCTAGTCGTACGGCTGACCTGCCTATATGTCCCGTCAGGATTGTATATGTATGTCTCTGACCTTCTGCCTCTAGGATTCACTATGCCCAAGTCCTTGCCGTTGTGGATAACCTGTGCGGCTGTCGGACGGCCGAACACTACTCGGGCGGGTGCTGTCAGTTCCCAGCGCATGGTCTCTCCCCGCCTGAGCGTCCTTCTGTAGACCGGCTGACCTGTCCCGATAATTACGCTCAGCCATACGTCATTCACGGCCTGAATCTCGATGAAGGGTTTAGCTTCGAGTTCTTCGGGCTCCTCGTCGGCCGAAACGTCAACCGACACAGGAACACCCGTTATTGCCCCGTCCGCCGAAGTGATTATGTCGCTTGAGGATCCCGGAGTAACGGTCATTGGCCCCCCAGCTCCCGAAAAACTGAACAGCTTTAAGTTCTTCAGGTCAAGGCCACCGTAAGTCAGTGCGTACCACACGTAAGTCCCCGTGCCTATGAGTGCAGCAATCAGCACCAAGAACACCCAGAAGTGTGATGCCGGCTTGAACCCTTTGGGGAAAGATGAGCCGTTGCCCAAAAGATTATCCTTATGGGTGTGCGGTCTTGGCTCATGTTTTCGCGGGGATGCTGAGCCGCCCATAATGTCAAGCTGAGTCATGAAGTCGTCCTGCAAGTCCTCAGCGTTAATCAGCTTCAGGTAAGTCCTAACGAACCCCTTGATGTACACAATCTCCGGGAAGTTCGAGTAATTGCCCTCCTCAATGCCCTTGAGGTATTCGAGCCGTATTTTCGTGCGGTCAAAAACTGTCTCTAGGGTCATTCCGATGCTTTCACGGCGTTCTGCCGCAATCCGCCCTAATTCCTTGAGGGCCTCTTCGTTATCTGCCAAAATTCTTCATTGCCTCCTTTATGCCTGCCCTGAGTTCGGCAAGCCACAAACCAGGGTTCTCATTCCTGAAAACGGCACTGCCCATGACGATAACATCACAGCCAGCAAAAATAGAACATGTTATATTTTTCTCGTTAATGCCTCCGTCAATCTCTATCAGGTAATTATGTTTGTTCACAGCCCTAAAGCTCACGAGTTCCCTGACCTTGTCGAGACTGCTATCTATGAACTTCTGCCCCCCGAAACCGGGAGTTACCGACATCACTAACACCAAGTCAGCGAGGTCAAGTACACTCTTGATGTTCGCTGCAGGAGTCGGAGGACAGAGCGAGATTCCTGCTTTGAGCCCGGCATTCTTGATCATGCTCAAGGACGCGTGCAGAAGGTGTGGTTCGGTCTCCGCGTGAATCGTAATCAATGACGCACCGGCCTCTATGAACAACGGGAGGATAACTTCAAGCCTGTCGACCATAAGGTGAACATCAATAAACGCATTCGGGTATCTCTTCCTGAGAGCGCGGGAAAATTCCGGCCCAAATGATAAATTCCTCACAAAATGTCCGTCCATAATGTCGAGGTGAAGCCAATCGTAATTAGCCCCAAGAGAGTCAATATTTGCGGCCAAGTTCAACGGGTCAGCCCCGAGCAAAGACGGTGCGAACAGAAAATTTCTCTCAATCATACTAACTCTGCCTTTCCTGCCAGACTGCCTCACCGCCGAGATAGATAGTAATCATGCATTCCTGAGAGTAGCTGGCTGTGGTGCTTATGGTCTCACCGCTCCTAACCTGCCTGCTGAGAACGTTGCGCTTTCCTGAAGGGTCAGTAACCTCAATGCGCAGCTGCATGGGTTGTGCGATTGGCGGGACAACGTAGCGGATTCTTGCGGTCTTCTTCGCGCCTGAAGCTGCCGGTTTTGCTGGTGCCGGAGCGGGTGTGCTGGGCTTGGCCTGAGTCTGGACTGGGGGTGCTGGTGGTTCGGGAGCGTCGACCTTCTGGGGTGCGGGTGAGGGAGTCGGAGGCGTAGAAGAAGCGGGTTTTGCGGCTGGCGGGGTCTGGGTCTGGGGTTGGTCATTGCCCTTCCCGCTGGTAACTCTGCGGACGTTGGGGTTGTTCGAGTCAGCGTCCATGAATCCCGCGGGCCTCCTGAGAGTAGCTAGCTTGAGGATAACCCCTTGACCGGCCTTGATTACGCTACCTGCTGCCGGACGAGTCTCGATAGCGAGTCCTTCGGGCAATAACGGACTGTACACCCTGTCGACCGCCTGAACCTTCACACCAGCTGCCGTGAGGACGTTGCGCGCTTCCTTCTCGCTCATTCGGTTAACGTCAGGCACGGTAACATTCCCCGACGCGTCCGCCATGTCCTGAACGAGCAAATCAATCTTCCTCCCTGACGCAATCTCCGCAGGGAACCCCGGACTCTGTGCGATAACGCTTCCGGCCTCAACTCCGGCTTCACGGATCTTCACGACATCTCCGAGCGAGAACCCCTGAGACTTGATGATCTCCTGAGCGTCCGCCAAAGATTTCCCCGCAACGTTCGGGACAGGGTGCTTCTCTCCTCCTCGAGACACCTGAAGAACTACTACTTTGCCCTTGCGTAATTCAGTGCCAGCGTCGGGAGCCTGTGCGAGAACCCTTCCGTCGGGCATCGTTGAGGCTACCTGCTCAATCTGCACAACGAGTTCAAGGCTCTCGGCCTCAGAGACCGCATCAACTATGGATTTGCCCACAAACGCGGGTACTTCGGTCATCCTCTCCGGCTTCATGAACACCGTGTAGACCACGATAGCACCCGACGCAAAGATTATCAGGGCAATCATCATCAATATTATTCCGAAACCTCCTGGTCTTTTGCGCAACACTAACCCTCCTTCAATCGTGCTAGGACTTCAGAACCTTCAAGTTTCTTGTTCCATCGTGCGTGGTCGTAGGCTGTCATGTGGAATTTGTCAACGACGCTAATATCTGCTCCTGCGTCAATGAGTGCCTTGACGACTTCGGGAGTGTTCCAGTTCGCGGCCAAAGCTAACGCGGTCATTCCGTTATTGTCGGTGATGTCCTCAGCTCCGGCCTCAATCAGGAGGTTCACGGCTTCGGGGTGGGGGTTGTTCATTGCGGCATAGAGCAGGGGGGTCATGTTGTTGGAGTCCTTAGCGTTGACGTTAGCACCGGCATTAATGAGGACCCTTAAGACTTCGGGGGTGTTCTTCTTCGCGGCGAACATTAGGGCACTCAACCCATCATAGCGTCCGACGTTCACGCTTGCCCCGGCATTCAGCAGGAGCTTCACGGCTTCTGGAGTGTTGCTGACGGCGGCCCAGCCCAGTGCGGTATTGCCGTCCTGCTCACGAGCATTGATGTCGGCTCCGGCCTCGAGGAGTGCGCTAATCACTTCGGGAGTGCCGAACCTAGCCGCGCCCATGAGAGCCGTAGTGCCGTACTCATAGACATAATTCACGTCAATACTGCCCGAATCTATTGCGTTCCTGACCTCCTGAATTTTTCCCTCAGTGCATAGGTCGTAAAATTTATCCTGAGCTTCTTTCTCAATAACTTTGCGGAATTTTGCCATACGTAAAAATTATTTCCTCCTTAGTATCAGCGAACAGTAAAACCCGTCGAGCCACGAATTAACCGGCCAGATATACGCCCCGTAAGGTTTGCCCCTCCTGCAAAATCTGCTGTCCCAATCGATAAGGTTCGAGACCTCCGCGCACTCGGGATTTGCGGCCAAGACTTCAGCAACGACATTCTCATTCTCAGGCTTCAGGAGTGAACACGTTATGTAGAGGACATAGCCGCCGGGCTTGCAGACTTTCACGGCGTGGCCAAGCAATTTCTTCTGCAGTGCCGAAAGACTGTCGAGCTTCTGCCAATCCAGCCGCCACTTAGACTCCGGCTTCCTCGTCCACGTCCCCGAACACGAACACGGAGCATCGAGCACAACGAATGACGGGGCTTCACCCTCAGTAGTGAGGTTGACGGCATCACCCGCCCTGAGCACCGCACGTTCAGAGAGGCCCAAACGTGAGAGTTCGGCTTCAGCACTCTTGATTCTGCGTTCGGAGATCTCCCAGCACTCGACGCTTGAGCCCTCGCACTCCTGGAGAATTTGCGCACTCTTGACCCCCCGGCCTGAACACATGTCGAGAACTTTACCGCCCTCGTAGAATTTTCTCACCAGTGAGGCCGCAAGGATTGACCCTTCAGACTGCACCGTGAAGAGCCCCTCAGAGTAGCCGGGGACTTTTGCGGGTAAAATGCTCTCGTTGAGGCGGAGTGAGTCAGTGATGTCCGAAGGCTGTGCACGAATCCCGGAGGCCTCCAGAAGAGTCAACAGCTCCTCACGTTTTCCGGGAGCAACTCTCAGGGACGCGTAAGAAGGCTGGTTCATGAGGGCAAAGAGTTCCGAGAGCTCCTGTTTCGTCCAAGTCCTGCCCCAAGCCGGAAGAGTCCACAACGGAACACCCGAATACACGGCCTTATCCTCTATGGTCTTGGCCTCACGGTAACGCCTCATCAGTTCCTCGCCGGACTCGGTGATCTTCCTCAAGACCGCATTCACTAGGGACGCATAACGAGCTAGGGACTTTGTGCGCTTGAGGGTGTCTAGGATTCCGTTCACCAAAACACCGCCGGAAAATCTTCGGAGTTCTAGCAAGCCTCCAGTGCCGACAAGAATGCTCATCATCACCTGAGGAGGGAGCTTTTCACCCCGCGTAAGGAAACGTCCCGCGATTTTCTCCCACAACTCCTTACGCCTCATGACGATATAGACCAGCGACGAGGCCAGAGAAATATCACTCGCCTTCATGCCCTCATGGTCAGCGAGCTTCCTCAATGCCTCAGACGCAAAGGGGCCGGTAACGTCCGACGTTAATACCTTTAGGGCTGCTTCTATTCCCCTCAACTACTTAACGCCTCCGGGACCTGCTGAGA
>JAFPZI010000219.1 GCA_017417365.1 Synergistaceae bacterium | reverse complement strand
TCTGCCGAGAGAATATATTGACCGCGTGAGAATGGGTGTAATTCTCCCCAATGAGTACCCCAAAAACTGGGTGAATATCTCAAACGTTCTGCGTGAACTCAAACACTGGAGGTGCTCACAATGCGGGGCAGACCTTCATGAACGTCCGGGACTGCTTCACGTTCACCACATCAACAAGATACGTTCCGACACCTCACCGGCAAATTTGAGGGTGCTGTGTAAACTGTGCCACGCCAAGATTCATCCGTCTATGAACGTTACAGATGAAGAGGCAGAGTACATAAGGAGCAAACGCAATTCATGAAGTTCATGAATGCATACATGAATTACGTTAGGGGCAAGAAATATAACCCCATCTTCGACGTAATATTTAGGCCCATATCATGGCTAGGCGGTTGGGTGATTGCCCTTCTTGACTTCCTGAGAGCTCACGGCCTCCTAAAGACTACTGAGCCTCCCTTACCACTAATCAGCGTCGGGAATATCACCTACGGAGGCACCAACAAGACACCCTTCGTTGCTCTTCTCGCGGAGTTCGCTGCCTCGATGGGAGTGAAGGCAGGTATAGTTACCCGCGGTTACTCAGGGAATGCCGGTAAGGTTATGATTCTGCGTGGCGGCAACGGAGACCGAACAATGGCGGGAGATGAACCACTAATGCTCTCACGGAAGCTCCCTAACGTCCCGATAGCTGTCGGCAAACACAGAATCTCAGGTGTTGAGGCCCTCAAGAACGAAGGCGTTGAACTCGTGATAGCTGATGACGCGTTCCAGCACAAAGCTCTTGGCCGTGATGCTGATATAGTTCTCGTGGATTGTGCTTGCCCATTCGGTTCCGGCAAAATCGTACCCGCAGGAATTATGCGCGAGAAGGTTGACGCTTTAGCCCGCGCGGATATTGTCGTCCTCACCAAGTCCGAACAAGCTAGCCCCCAAGACCTCGAGGCCTTACGTGAGACGGTCAGGAAATTCGTTGACCAAGAGAGAATCTTCACCTCACGCCTAGAGTCCGACGGCTGGATTCTCAACGGCACAGACACACCCCCGAAGGCCGGAGCAAGAGTCTTCACGTTCTCGGCAATAGGCAGCCCAGAGAGCTTCACTCGGACGGTTCAGGAGATGGGGTTAATCATCACCGGCCAGAGGAAGTACAGGGACCATCACCAATATTCCCGCGCTGACATTGAGGAGTTGTGCTCACTTGCGGAAAAGTTGGGGGCCGAAGTCCTCATGTGCACGGAGAAGGACACCTACAACCTGCCGGAAAATGGCAAGTTCACCCTTCCCTTAGCGATACCAAGAGTCAAGGCCGTAGTGAATGAGAGTGAGAGATTCTTTGCGCTCCTCGCTGAACTTCTCAGACCGAATATTATCGTGGCCTCGAACGGTTACGGTGAGGACGCTATAGGCGTGATGCTCGCGAAAAAGTTCCGTGCCCGCCTCCCTGAAGCTATCGTGTCCGCGTTCCCGTTGGTCGGCAAGGGTGATGCATACGTTCAGGCGGGGTTTGCGGTGAAGTCTGCTCCGTCGGTAACTCCGTCGGGAGGGGTGCTGAAGTATTCACTGCGGGATTTGTGGGGGGACATGAGGGCGGGATTGTTGAGGCATGTCCGTGCACAGCTTGGGGACTGGAGGAAGATTGCGCGGAGGGTGAGGACTCCCGTGTGCGTTGGGGATGTGTATCTGCTGCTGCACACTTTGTGGGGTTCGGGGATGAGGCCGATGTTCTGCGCGGCGGCAAAGACTGTGTATCTTTCCGGGCACTGGAGGCTTGAGAGGGCGATAATCAACCGCTTCACCCTTCGGACTTGGACGAGGGACAAGAAGAGCGCAGAACAACTCGGGGGACGTGCGGTGTACTCCGGGAGCCCGATAATGGATTTGCTTTACGAGGACGGCGGGGAGCTTCACGAACACGTAACGGGAGATGTTGTGCTCTTATTGCCGGGTTCAAGGGCTCGGGCATGCCGGGACGTGAAGTTACTGCTTGACGCTGCGGAGATTCTCAGGGGGTCGGGTGAGGAGAAATTCAGGATGGTGCTTGCTCCTACATTGCCGGTTGATGAGTTCTTGGGGGCGTGTGAATCTTACGGGTGGACGGCGGGGAATTACGCGCTCACCAAAGACGGGACAACTATCACACTTACTCACGAGGCCATAGCGAGGGCAGCTGAGGGAGTGAAGATTCTGATTGGTTTTGGCGGGACGGCTAACCAGTTGTGCGCGGGGCTGGGTATTCCTGTGATTTCTGTGGACGAGAAGGGAAAACGTGTGCAGAAGAAATTGCTCGGGGACTCTGAGATTCTCACTGAGAGGAGCGGTGAGGCACTGGCTGAGTGTGCGTTGAGGGTGCTCAATGATAGGGGGCTCTATGAGTTCATGAGCGGGGCTGGGCGTGAGAGGATGGGCATTCCGGGAGCACTTGACGACATTGTGGAGTATTCGTGTGAGAGTTTGGGGTGGGGTGTGCGTGAGAGAGTTTACGCGAGGCTTAATGGGGAGCGTTAATGACTCCCCGTAAGAATGTTAATCCCGAAATCGTGAAGCATCAGCCCCAATCTGCACACAGGAAGACCCACAACGTTAAAGTAGTCCCCCGTAATGCCCTCGACCAACAAGGACCCCTTGCCCTGCACCGCATAAGCCCCAGCCTTGTCGTCGCATTCCCCCGAAGATGCATACTCCTCTATTTCCGCCTCACTCAGTGCACGGAACCTCACTAGTGTACGCTCAACGTGAGTAGTGATTTTCCCGTCAAGACCAACACTAAGCCCCGTCATCACCTCGTGCTCCCGTCCCTGAAGAGTCCTAAGCATTCCCCGGGCGTCCTCATGGTCTAAGGGTTTGCCGAGAATCCGCCCGTCAATCACCACAATAGTATCCGCAGAGATCACCAGACTTCCCGGAAATGCCCTCACTCCAGCTTCTGCCTTCAGCCGTGAGAGACGTGAACACAATCCCGCAGGCTCCTCACGCTCACTGTGGGACTCGTCAACGTCGGGCTTGAACACCTCAAACGCAAGGCCAAGTGAAGTCAGCAGTTCCCGCCGTCTCGGGCTCCCCGAAGCAAGAATTATCCTCATAGCGCAAATATCCCCCAGCCAATCAGCACAGCAATACTCCCGATTATCAGGCAATAGAGACCGAAATACGCCCACTTCCCAGCGTCAACTAGGCCCTTCATGAACCTCAACGATGCTACACCCAGCACGAACGCCACGACCGCTCCCCACACCCAACCGTCAGGCAGGTACGCAATCTCTCCGCCCTTCAGGAACTTTAGGACCTCAAGCAGAGTCGCACCCAGTATTGCCGGTATCGAGATCAGGAACGAAAAACGAAATGCCTCACTTATCCCCAATCCCATGAACAATCCCATTGCTATCGACATTCCAGAGCGGGACACTCCCGGAAGGACCGCGATACCCTGCGCTATTCCGACGGCTATGGCTATCTTGAAGAGCGATGAATTTTTCCGTGAGCGAGAGAACACCGGCACCAACAACAACACGATTCCCGTGAAGATTTCCCCGAACCCAACGAATAATAGACTCTCGCTGGCCCTCTCTACCGTGCTCTTCAGGGAGAGGCCGATTGCCGCAGTGATTATTGACGCTATGATTATCGCCCAGCCGTATGACCATCCCGAACGCCGTCTATCCGTGAACCATCCCCCGAACCAGTCCGCAAGAATCCTCCAGATGTCCCGCCAGAAAAATAGTATCACCGCTAACAGAGTCGCGAAGTGTAACAGTATGTCGAACGCCACTAGGTTATCGCTGAACCCCATAAATATCTGGAACAATGCCAGATGCCCCGAACTGCTCACGGGCAGAAATTCACACAACCCTTGAACCGCTCCCAATATCAGTGTCTTAATCATGATTGCCTCCTAGAAGAAATCTTTCTCGAAAAAGTCGTGGCCAGGCCCCTTCACTGAGATTACAGGCATGACTACAGCAAATGATGAGTTACGTTTTCTCAGCACGTCCCGGACCCGAGTCTTCACGGCCTTCTTGAGTGCCTCAACGTTCACACGCTTTCCGGCCAGTTCCTGAATCGCCCTCTCACTCGCTGCAAATAACTCGTTGAACACCGCGCGATTATCGTCGGAGATGAATACCCCCTGAGTCTCAATCGCCACTGGTGCAAGCAAATTCCCCCGGTCATCCACAGACGCACCAACTACTAACACTCCGTCCTCCGCTATCTCCCGACGTTCCTTGAGCACCTCACTCTTGATGCTCCCTGCGGCGTTACCGTCAACGATTACCGCACCTGCCTGAACGTGGCCGTGTTTCTTCGGCGGAGCGTTTCGTGTGAAGGTCAGAATGTCGCCGTTGACCATCAGGAAAATATTTCGCTGAGGGATTCCGACTTCCTGCGCTAATTGCGAATGCCTCACCATGTGCTTATACTCCCCGTGAACCGGCACAAAGTATTGCGGCCTCACTAGGTTAAGAATAATCTTGAGTTCCTCGCTCGATGCGTGGCCGGATACGTGAATCTGCTTCTCCTTCTCGTAGACGACTTCACAACCAAGCGCAAACAGACGGTTTATCGTGTTGTTGATGAGCTTCTCATTTCCCGGAATCACTGAGGCCAAGAGAAATACCGCGTCATGTTCTCCGAGCTCTATGGATTTGTTCTCCCCGCGGCTCATCGTTACTAGGCCGGAAAACGGCTCACCCTGACTTCCCGTCGTTACTACCACTAATTGATTGTCCGAATACTTCCAGAGTTCCTCAACCTGAATCATCATACGCGAATCAATCTTCAGGTAGCCGGTCTCACGGGCAAGCTCAACGTTGCGAATCATGCTCCGGCCCAAGAACGCAATCTTCCGGTTGAACTTGGCGGATACGTCCGCGACCTGTTGAATCCTGTGTACGTTGCTGGCGAATGACGAGACTATTATTCTCTTGGTCCTGTAGGTACGGTAGAGCTGTTCGAGGGTGTTGGAGATTATGCGCTCGGAAGGTGTGAAGCCCTGACGTTCCGCGTTGGTCGAGTCCGAACACAGAAGCATCACTCCTTTGTCGCCCTCCTCTGCAAACGCTCCGTAGTCCGTTACCCGCCCGTCAATGGGTGTGCTGTCCAGCTTGAAGTCTCCAGTGTGGACGATTCGGCCAAGAGGTGTATCGATTGAGAGTGCCACACCGTCGGGGATTGAGTGAGCTACTGCTATGAAGCGTATCGTGAAGGAACCTATCTTGATTACGTCTCCGGCGCGGATTTCGTGCATGTCTGGGCGGTATAGAGGCAGGTCCTCCTGAAGTTTGTTGCGGATCAGGCCGAGTGTGAGCTGTGTGCCGTATAGCGGGGCGTTGAGTCGTGGGAGGACGTAGGGCAGTCCGCCGGTGTGGTCTTCGTGGCCGTGAGTGATTATCATTGCGAGAATGCGGCTCTTGTTTTCCTCGAGATACGTGATGTCGGGCACAATATAGTCTATTCCGGGAAGCTCTGAGTCCGGGAACTTGAGGCCGGAGTCGATCACTATAATTTCGTCGTTGTACTCTAGGACGTACATATTCTTGCCGATTTCTCCGAGACCTCCGAGCGGGATGAAGCTCAAGTGTTCTTTGGTGTCAGTGCCTCCGTTCTTCCTGCGTGTACGGGAATTTCTGTCTTGTCTTTGCGTCAAATTACAAGTCCTCCTGTGCGTAAAAAGTTTGTATATAATGACCCGTCAGAGCGGGTAAAAATTCATTGTTCGTGATAGAGTCATTATATTATAGCTTGCCTAAAGGAGGAGAGATTATCAATGAGGCTGAAAAGTTTTCTGAGGGTTATTCTTGTCTGCGCGGTGGTTTTGGGGACGGTGTCGGGAGCATTTGGTTGGTGGGGGCGAGTTAGGGCAGATGTTCTCAACGTCAGGGCCAAGCCTTCCATAAAGTCGCGGATAGTGGGGAAACTTGAGGAAGGTGATTACGTTGAAGGTGGTAAACGTCAGAGGGATAACACGGGGCGGACATGGTACTACGTTCACTTTCAGGACGGTATCACTGAGATTGAAGGCTGGGTAGCTGCAGAATACATAGATAGGGACAGGTAGGCTGCACCATCAGAACAACAATTTCTCCTGCCTCTTCCATCCGGGAGTGAAAACCTTTACAACTACCCTCGCACTTCTACCCGCCTCATCAACCGCGCTCACAACTTGTTCACCCGTGAAAGAATGTCGCCTCTCACTCACTCAGAACAACAATTCCCCCTCACTCTTCCGTCCCGGCGTGAAGACCTTCACAACTACCCTCGCACTCCGCCCCGCCTCGTCAACCACACTCACAACTTGTTCACCCGTGAAAGAACGTCGCCTCTCACTCACTCAGAACAACAATTCACCCTCACTATTTCTGCCGGGAGTGAAGACCCGAGCACTCCTGCCCGCCTCATCAACCACGCTCACAACTTGTTCACCCGTCAGGCACTCACTCACTCAGAACAACAATTCCTCCTGCCTCTTCCGTCCGGGAGTGAAGACCTTCACAACTACCCTCGCACTCCGCCCCGCCTCATCAACCGCACTCACAACGTGTTCACCGTCAGGCACATCGTGAAAGAACGTAGCCTCCGCACGCCCCTCACCGATATACTCACCGTCAACGTACCACCACACACGCCCTTCACCGCCCTCCGTCTTCATGGGAATCTTGCGCTCAACGTCAAACGGTGCCGCAAAGTATGACGCTCCAGGAACCGGCGATATTATCTTCAGCTCAGAATACTTCCGCCGAACCATCAAATCATTCTTGCTGTTGAGGCTCGTGCTGAACTCCGCAGGCAAACTCACTACCTTTTGCCCGCTCCTCAATGTGTGCATATCACACGGAAACGTCTTTGTTACTCCCTCTATCACCCACTCCATTTTCGCAGACGGACACATAGCAGTCGGGGGCTTCCCTGAGAGCGTACACACCTCACGCAGGGTAAGGCTCTCGGGCCTGTCATACCACCCGGATTTAGGAGACACAGCACGCAGAATCTTCACAGCAACGGGTGCCGACGCACGTGCTCCCACAAGTCCCGGCCAAGACGAACCATCAGGATTCCCCGCCCACACTACCACCGTGTAGTCTGGTGTCCACGCAGCCGCCCAAGCATCACGCAGACCGTATGATGTCCCAGTCTTCAGAGCAACCCGCCACTTTGCACCCAGAGTCCCGCGCGCAAACACTGA
>JAFPZI010000218.1 GCA_017417365.1 Synergistaceae bacterium | reverse complement strand
GGGATTCCGTAGACTTTTCCGCCGAAGATGTCCTGAGCGAGGAAAGCCGTGATTGAGCACTGGCCAAGAGTGGGGTTGTCTTCGGACCAGTTTTGCCGCATTCTTGGAGCGCAGGAATATTGGCACCACAGGCCCATAAGAACGTCATAGAGTGAGCAGGGGGAAGTGATCCCCCTATAGTCGCTGCTGATTGGGCGGACGTTTTGTGAGTCCTTCCAGCCGTAAAAGTTGTAGTGTGTCATAGCGTCCTCTGTGAGATTCCGCGCATTCCGCAGATTGCCCAATCGGTGTTGACGGCGGTAATTACGCTCCCGCAGTACTCGCACTTTGCAGAGGCGTTGAGCTTGAGGGGAGCTCCGCAGTGGGGGCAGGTCTCGGTGTGGGTGCCTTCGGTCTCAGGAGTTGTGAGGCTCCCGGATTTTCGGCATAACTCAATCTCGTACTCCATGAACTTTTCTCGGGACTTGTCGCCGGAGATGAGTTCTCCAGTTCTGTCGTCGAGGGTGTAGCTGACGATTCTGGCATTCACTCCGACGGTGATATAGTCCATGCCTGCGGATTGCCTCCAGCCGCGTAAATCTGTGCTTAGGACGGCGATTCGTTCGGTGTAGTCAGTGCGTCCTGCCTTGCGGAACTCGTCTAGCTGCCTGTCCATCTGGCTGAAGAATTTATCCGTCATGTATGGGCGTAAGGGTGTGATGTCCTTTGCCTGCCAGGTGTTTTGCATCTGAACGTAGAGATTTGCTATGAGGGTCTTGATTCGTTCCTCGTCGAAGTCTGGGTCAAGCTCCAAGTATTCGGACATTGGCTTTAGGACTCTGACGGGTTCATGGATTGTGAGTTCTGCGCGTTCCTGCTGACGTTTCTTGTTCTTGCGGTGGGTGAGGAACCAGAACAGGAAGAACACCAGCAGGACAAAGGCTACACCTGTGCACTCGTCAAAGCTCTCGTCCGATGAGTCGGAGCTTCCCCCGCCGAGAAGTCCCGAAGTTATTCCGGCTAAGGGCAGGAGGTCGGAGTCGGTGTTAGTGCTGTGGGTTCGGCGAGTTGTGCCTGAAGAGTAGGGGCGCGTGGTTGTGCCTGATGGGCGGTAGGTACTGGGCGGGTCCGAGCGTGATGAAGAGCTTGACGAGGAACGTGAGGAGCTGTAGTCGGAATTTCCCGAGAAGCTGCCGAAGTCGGGCCAAGCCTGCCCGGCGAAGAGAGTTACCGCCAAGATTAGTGCGATGACCATAAATTTTTGTCTCATGAATAGATACTGCCTCCAATGTGTGAATGATGGGGTGATTATACACAAAAAAGGGGAGCCTATAACCTGATACTTAAGCTGCCCCGAAAAAGTTTTTACCGAGTGAGAGATTCAGAAAGTTATTGATTGGTCTGGCGTGAGAACATTGAACATTCGCCGGCGATAACGGATAACGGAATTAATAACGCAAAACATTGACCATGAACAGGAGGAGTCGAACCCCATTGTCCGTAAAATTTTGGTCTGAGTCCCTCACGCGGAAGGAAAGAATTTTACACGTTAATCTCGAATTTTATGCTATTGTTCAGAACGTCTAAGGCAGTCTGAGCGCGTGCTAACTCATCCGAAACTCTCTCGTAATCGCGTTTTGCTGCCTCAACGTCATAGTTTGTGTATGAGTACTCAATTATTCCTGCAACCCTGATGATTTCGCGGGTCTTTGGGAGTCTTGCTGCCATGTTTGCGAGTTTGGCTTTCTTGCGTGTGAGCTGAGGGATGTAGACTAGCATTTGGTCAATGGTCATGCCGAAGCCGGGTACTTCTTGGGAGAGGTTGAAGGAGTTGATTGCGTGTTTGACGGTGCGGATTTTGGCCTCGAGTGAGTCAATGTCGGACTGGGTTTGTGAGTAGTTGTAGGGGGGTCTTGCGTTGTCTAAGTCCTCAGTTATTGCGGCTCTGAAGGTAGAGCTTTGGGCCTCTTGGGATTCCAGAGAGGTTTTGTCGTCGTTGAGCCTGCGCAAAAGTTTGGCGGCTTCTGCGGAAGTGTATAGCATAGTGAAATAGTCCTCCGTGAAAGTTGTTGGAGAGATTATAGCATGAGTTGACAAAACTGTGGGTGAGGGTTAAAATTTCTGTCGTTGTGTTTCCGCCATAGCGCAATCGGCAGCGCGGATGACTGTTAATCATTAGGTTCCAGGTTCGAGTCCTGGTGGCGGAGCCAGTAAATTTTTTGCTCTGACATTAATTGGGTTCCTGAGGATGGTAAAGATCTTCAGGAACTTTTTGTGTTATGGGTGAGTGGTCATGTTTTGAGCGAGTTCAAGGAATTTCTTAGCGGCTTTCGAGAACACAGCATCTTTCTTCCACGCCAATACTAACCCCGCCTTAATCTCCGGCATTAGGGGAATGGACTTCAGGCCCGGAATGGTTATGAGGCTCCCGAGTCCCTCACGCACCATCACTGCGGGTGAGTGGTCATGTTTTGAGCGAGTTCAAGGAATTTCTTAGCGGCCTTCGAGAACACAGCATCTTTCTTCCACGCCAATACTAATCCTGCCTTAATCTCCGGCATGAGGGGAATGAATTTCAGGCCTTCGGAGTTGATTATCCCCTCAATGGTTACGAGTACCCCGAGCCCCTCACGCACCATCACTGCGGCATTGTAGACGAGGTTATGAGTGCCTACAATCTCGAGTTCATCGACGGAATAGCCGAGCCAGTCGGAAAATTCTCCCTGAGTTTTCGCCTGATGTGAGAAGAGCAGCTTTCTGCCCCTGAGGTCTTCGGGCGTGATGTATGGGCGTGAAGCTAATTCGTCGTCAGTCCTGAGGATGAGGCCCCAGCGGTCGGAGTCGGGAAGGGTTATGCAGTTGTAGTCAGTGAGGGTGATTTTTCCCACGAAGAGTCCGAAGTCGATTAGGCCCTTGCTGAGTTTGTCGCCCACGTCCTCTGCGTCTCCGCTGATCATTCTGTACTTCACTGATGGGTGAGAGGCAGTGAAGGCTTTCACGATTTCTGCGATGTGCCGGACACCTTGAGACTCTCCGGCTCCGATGTAGATTGTGCCGGTGATTTCGTCGGTGTCTGCGGAGAGTTCGGCTAGCGTTTTCTCCTCAAGGTCGAGCATTTCTCTGGCGCGCTTCTTGAGGAGGAGGCCGTCTTCTGTGAGGCGGATACCGAAACTTTCTCGGGTGTAGAGGGTCATGCCGAGACTTTCTTCGAGGAGTGCGAGTTGTCTGGAGAGTGAGGGTTGTGTGATGTGGAGTCTTGCGGCGGCGCGTGTGATGTTGGATTCTTCTGCGGCGGCGAGGAAGTATTTCAGGAGACGTAATTCTATCATTGTAGTTGTGTCCTCCTTTGCGGACGGGGAAATTTAGCTGCCCCCTTTTCGTGAGGACAGCTATTGACGTTAATTCTTGAACAAGTCCGAATGAGTGCTGACTCTCAAAAACGTAATGAGGCCTTCGTCAGAGTGTTCCTCTATGTAGTAGGTCAGTAAAAGGTCTCCCTTGATGTGGCACTCCCTGATGTAATCATCTTCTCCCTTGAGCTGGTGGTCTTTCCATTCTGCCGGAAGAGGAGCGTCGTTAGCTATCAGGAGCATCATAGCTTCCTTCAGGACGTTCAAGTCGTGCTTACCTGAACGTGATAAATTCTCCCAGTCCTTGAGAAATCTTTTGGACTTGCGCACGTCTCTGGGGGGATTAGTGCGCTTGCTACTAGGCGATCGCTTTTGCTTTGTCATCGCGGCTGTACCCCTTGCTTCTTCTCCACTCTGCTGCAATTTGCCGAGCTTCCCATACTGCCTCCAGAGTGTCAGGGTCAGTAATCCTGTTGCCGTCATCGTCATAGAGCACAATATCCGAGTAGTCAGGTACTTCGGGCTTCTTCTCTGTCTCCGGCAGGATGTCATACACCGCCTCAAGCAGCCGCAGAACTTTCGGGTTGGTTATCTCGCGTCCGTCATCGTCGAATAACTTCATGTCAATCACCTCGTGATATATATTAGCATTACTAATTGCCTTGACCTTATCGTCTCGTGTATATCTATTCCTGATTCTTTCCCATGCCGCTATTATTTCGTCCGACTCCCGAATTGCCTCCAGAGTGTCAGGGTCAGTAATCCTGTTGCCGTCGTCGTCGTAAACCTCAATGTCCGAGTAGTCCGGC
>JAFPZI010000217.1 GCA_017417365.1 Synergistaceae bacterium | reverse complement strand
GGGACAACGTCATACACTGAGAACATAGGGCTAATCGGGCTGACTGGTGTAGCTTCTCGTGTAGTTGTAAGGACTGGGGCAGTGATACTAATCCTCATGAGCTTTGTAGGGAAGTTGAGCGCACTTATCGCTACGATGCCTTCGCCGATAATCGGAGGAGCGTATATAGCGTTATTCGGTACGATTGGTGCGATGGGTATTCAGGTACTTATGCGTGCGGACATGTCGAGTCAGAGGAATATATTAATAGTAGGGTTTGCGTTCTTGATGGCACTTGGTCTTCCCGGCTGGGTTGAGCAGAATCAGGCGGTATTCATGAATCCCGAGAGCAGCCAGGTAATGCAGACGCTTGGCGGGATGGTCTGGGCGGTACTGAAGACGCCGATGGCCGTAGCTGGAATTTGTGCGGCACTGTGCGACTCACTTATCCCCGGGACTGACGAGGAACGCGGGATAAACATTCAGCCGAAATAACCATAGAGAAATAATATTTTCCCTCAGTCTTCGGGCTGGGGGAATTTTTTTGCCCTTATGCTAAAATCTAGCCATCCAATCACATTAACGAGGTGAACTATTCATCATGAAGACTGCTGCAATATTCCTGATTGACGGCTTCGAGGAGACGGAAGCACTCACGACTGTGGACATTCTGCGGCGCGGAGGGGTCGTAGTAACAACGACATCACTAATGCCGCGACAGGAGGTCATCAGCAAGAACAAGATTCCCGTGAAGTCCGACGCAATGTTCGACTCAGTGAAGGGCCAGAACTTCGACATGATTATTCTTCCCGGCGGAACCCTGACTATCAAGGACCACGACGGCCTGCAGGAGCTCATCAAGAAGTACCACGCTGAAGGCAAGTTGATCGCTGCGATATGTGCGGCACCTGCGGCACTCGGACGCGCTGGAGTCTTGGCCGGAAAGACTGCGGTGTGCTACCCGGGACTTGAGTCCCACTTGGCCGGAGCGCGTATCGGTACACACATTGTGGAGACCGACGGCAACATCACGACGGCGCGTGGACCTGCGGTAACACCGTTCTTTGCGTTGAAGCTGCTCGAGATTCTTGAGGGCAAAGCTATGGCCGATGAGGTCGCAGAAGCGTTCTTGATCCCTATGGTGTACAAGGGCTGAAGCAAGATATTCCGTTCCCCCTGCTGAAGAAATTCGGCGGGGGGTTTTGCTGCAAAGTGAAAGGAGCTCTGAACTATGAAGTCTAAGTTTCTTGCAGTATTTGTGTGGCTTGCGGTGCTGTGTGCCTGTGCACGGGCCGATGTCGTGATTGATGAGTCCAGCTTCCCTGACCCTGAGTTCAGGCGGATAATTCTCGAGGGAGCAGACAAGGACGGGGACGGCGTGCTAAGTGATGCGGAGGGCGCGTCAATCAGGAGGATAACTTTACACAGCAGCGATGTCAGTACGATGAAGGGGCTGGAGTATTTCCCTTCGCTGGTGAGCCTTGATGTCTCAAATAATAATCTGACGGAGCTTGACGTGTCCGGCAAAACCAGACTGAGATATTTAGGGTGCAATGATAATTTTCTGGGTAGGCTTGACTTGAGCGGCTGCACTGCCCTTGAGCGGATTTACTGCTACAATAATGCGCTTACTGAGCTTGACATTTCCGGCTGTCCAGAACTTAAACTTGTCAGCTGCTTCGATAATGCACTGAGTGAACTTGACGTGAGCAATTGCCCGGAACTTCAGAGGCTCATTTGCTACAGGAACAGCCTAACTAGTCTGACGCTCGGCAGCAAACCAAAACTTGAGATTCTGTACTGCTACGATAATGAATTGAGTGAGCTTGACGTGAGCAATTGCCCGGAACTTCAGGATCTCTATTGCTACAGGAACAGCCTAACTAGTCTGACATTGGGCAGCAAACCAAAACTCGAGCTTCTGTACTGCTACGATAATGCATTGAGTGAACTTGACGTGAGCGGCTGCCCGGAACTTCAGAGTCTCATT
>JAFPZI010000216.1 GCA_017417365.1 Synergistaceae bacterium | reverse complement strand
TCATTCGTCCTCCACAACTGATAGACCGTCGTCGACACCGTAGCCGTTCGTCCCGGAGTGTACCCTGAAACCATGCTCGTAGCTCCGTATTCACCCAATGCCCGAGCAAACGACAAAACCATTCCCGCAATTATCCCAGACCGACAGCAAGGCATACGTATTCGCCAGAATATATACTCATCACTTAGCCCCAAAGTCTTGGCCGTCTCCTCAAGCGTCTCGTCAAACGCCTCAAAAGCTCCACGCGCTGTCCTATACATCAACGGGAAAATCACTATCGACGTTGCCAGCACAGAAGACCACCACGTCATAGTCAGCCTCACCCCGAAAACCGACAACACCCACGCACCTACTACCCTTCTCGGTCCGAGCACACGAAGCAGCAAATACCCAACGACAGTCGGAGGCAGGACCAGCGGCAAAGTAGAACAACATCAACCGCACCCTTCACCAATCGGGGAGCTTTGGCCACGTAATACGCTGAGGCTACGCCCGCAAAGAACACTATCACCGTGCTTATTCCGGCAATCCTCAGTGAGTTATAGAGCGGGAAAAGGTCCATTTAGTGAATGTGAGTGAACCCAACAGACCTGAAGACTTCTCCGGCCTCCTCACCCTTCAGGAACTCTAGGAACTTCATAGCCTCTTCCCTGTCCGAACTCTCACGAACAACCGCCGCAGGATATATCACCCTCCCGCACATGTCCCTTGTTGCAGTGTCGACTACCTCAAGCCCCGCAGACTTCGCGTCAGTCGCGTAGATTATTCCGCAGTCAACCGCAGCTTCTGAGACCTGTGAAGTTACTTCCTTGACGTTTGCCCCGTAAGTGAGAAGGCCTCTTTGCGCCAATGCCCCTTCATCGAGGCCGTAGAACTCGAAAATTTTCTGTGTGTATTGTCCCACAGGAACATCTGAGTTACCGATAGCCAGAAAGATTTTGCCGTCCCTGAGGCGTTGTGCAAGTTCACCGAAGGACTTAATACCGCTTGGGTTGCCCGATGGTACTGCTAGAGAGATTTTGTTCTCGAGAAGGTCCGTGCGGGTCTCATCTAGGAGAAGGCCAAGACCTTGAAGTTCGTTAATCTGTCTCGGAGCCGCTGAGATAAACACGTCGCATTGTGCACCCTCCTGAATCTGTGTCTTCAATGTCCCCGACGAGTCAAAGTTACAAACCACACTAACTCCCTCATTCTTGGACTCATAGATAGCAGTTATCCTAGTGAGAGTCTCAGTCAATGAGGCAGCCGCAAACACTACAAGCTCCTTGCTCGAAGCCTGAGCAGTGAACGACAGACCAAGCAGGACAAACAGGGCTAAGGCTAAGAATTTCTTCATGGCTAAACCTCCGATGAAAAAGTTTTTACACACCGATAATAATTTATTATAATACATAGCACTTACTCAGGAGCATAAATTGATGAACGTTGAACTAGTTAATATTTTACGTGAACTCACAGAGAATCGTGAAGCCTTTCTGACTCGGAGCGTTGAGGGAAAAATTTACGTCAGGAAGTTCGCAGTACGTGAGAGGCTGATACTTTTAGGGGCTGGCCATGTTGCTCGGGCTGTGGCGAAAATTGCCGCGCTCTCGGGGTGGAGCGTTACGGTCATCGACGACAGACAGGACTTCGCGGACTCTTCTGCCTTCCCCGACGCTGAACGGGTTATGTGCGGAGATTTCCCGAACATGATTCACGAGGCGGGCATTAGGGGCAGTGATTACGTGTGCGTAATGACTCACGGCCACACATGCGACGTTAAGTGTATCCGGACGATTCTTGATGGGACGTTCCCGCGCTATCTCGGTATGCTGAGTTCCCGAAGGAGGGTCGAGGCCCTAACGTCTATGCTCAGGGATGAGGGCTACAGCTCTGAGACTCTCGGCCGTCTTCACGCTCCCGTAGGCCTGAAGATTCACGCGCAGACCCCCGCAGAAATCGCTGTGTCAATCGTTGCGGAGATGATCGCTGAGAGACATTCACCACAAGAGTCCCGGGACTGCCTCAAGGTTACGGCAACTGACTACGCTTCACTGAGGGCAGCTGCAGAATCACAAGGCCCGTGCGTGATGATGCTCGTACTTGAGACTTCGGGGCCTGTGCCTGTGAAGTCGGGAGCCGTTATGTTCATGACTGAGGACGGGAGGACTTTCGGGACTGTTGGAGGCGGAACGGTTGAGTATCGTGCGGTGAAGTGTGCGAGAAAGTTATTGGGTTCAGGGCGGTCTGAAGTTCTGACTGCGGATTTGAGGGAAGCTGTTACGGATGACAGTGAAAATGTTTGCGGAGGCTTGATGAAAATATTGATAGAGGATTTGTGTGTGAGAGAATGCCAGAGATGAG
>JAFPZI010000020.1 GCA_017417365.1 Synergistaceae bacterium | reverse complement strand
CCGTGGTCGTTGACGATAACTTTAGCGTTCTTCACGCCGAGCCTTTCGAGTGAAGCCAGCACTTCGGCCTTGATCTGCCTGCCGTACTGGTTGAGTACAGAGCTTTCAAGCGTCAAATCTATTCCGCCGCTCGTGGCAGGTTCAAGCGTAATCATTACGTCGCTTGACTCCAGAGTCCCGGCAGTCCCTACCGCTTTTAACTCCATATGAACAAACACCTCCTGAGTGAAATACAGTAAACATTTGGGGAATTGATGTAGTTGATTTTATCACGTCATGCACATTCAGGCATTAGGAATTTTCGCGCATTGTGCAGAAAAAAGCCTCCCCCAAACGAGTCGGGAGAGGCTCAATTCACGCTTAGTCCTTCTTCCTGAAGAGTGATGACACTATCGGCCAGAGCAATAATATTATTCATGGTAGTAGACATATTCAGGCGCACAGTCTAAAGTGTCATCCCACACGATTGCTCCGTCTTCTGCGTGGGCCTTCCTGAAGAAAGATATATCGCGTAATTTCCTGAAGACACCTTTATTCAGGTGGTCGGAGAAGTCGCACGTCTTGACGGAACCGTCAGCAAACTCTACCCTTAACGTATAATCGTCAAGAGGTGTAACTTTTGTGGCATCAGGGCAGAAATGAGGCATTATATTTTGCATGGAAATGAGGCGGATTTTGTTATTCTAATCCCGTAGAACCGTGATATTTCTGGCATGTAAACCTCCTCCATAATTAAGAAATTCCCTCCAGCCAGAAATCAGCCGGAGGGTCCTTTGCTGAGTTGCGTATTAATCCTTCTTCCTGAAGAGTGATGACACTATCGGCCAGAGCAAGAGCACAATGCTCACGACCATTAACGTACCCGCCACAGGACGCGAGAACATCGCAACAACGTCCGCGCGCGAAATCGTGTAGGCCCTGCTGAAGTTACCCTCACAGATTACCCCGAGCACAAGACCCAGAATCAACGCCGCACTGTTGAAGTGGCACGCAGAAATCACAAGCCCAATCACTCCAGCAATCGCCATAATCTTCACGTCAGCAATGCTCATGTTCGTTGCGTATGACCCGATTATCGCGAGCATGATTATTATCGGCCCAAGATACGAATAAGGCACCGCCAAAATCTGCGCAAACACCTTCGCAATCGCAATCGCAACAATGACCATCAAGATATTCGTTACGACCATCGACGCGAATGTGGCACTCAAATACTGAGGCTGATTCACCAAGAGCAGCGGCCCTAACTGTACACCCTTCAGCACAAGTGCACTCATCATGACGGCAGCGGCATTACCCCCGGGGATCCCCAGTGAGAGAAGAGGCACCATAGCTCCCCCCGTCGCAGCGTTGTTGGCGGTCTCGGAAGCAGCTACCCCGTCGATAATTCCAGTCCCGAACTTCTCGGGGTGCTTCGATAGTTTCGTCTCGCTTGAGTAGCACAGGAATGACGCTATCGTTGCTCCAGCTCCCGGAAGGATTCCGACAATCGTACCAATCACCGAACACCTAGCTAACAGCCACTTAATCCCCCACCACTCACGGAAGGACGGCATCTTGGTATTCACGCTCGCAGTTCCCTCGTCGGCAGAAAGTTTGTCGCGCTTCTTGGTCTGCTTCAGGACTTCGGTAACCGCAAAGATTCCGATTAAGACAGGAATCATCTCGAGGCCCGCAATAAGTTCACCATTCCCGAACGTCAGACGCTGTACCGCATACATAGGGTCTTGGCCGACACACGCGAGCAATAACCCCAAGAGGCCGGAAATCAGTGTACGCAGAATGTTCTTGCTGTCTAGGCAGGTCAGAATCGACAGTCCCATAAACGTTACCGCGAAGATGTCCGACGGGCTGAACGACAACGCCGCCTGTGTGAGCTGAGGGGACAACGTGAGCATTGCCAGTGCAGACACTAGACCGCCGATCGCCGAACTACCCAGAGCAATACCGAGAGCCTTCCCAGCTTCGCCCCTTTGAGCCATCGGGTAACCGTCGAACGTAGTCGGTGCACTCGAGGGAACTCCGGGAATCTTGAAGAGTATTGCCGTAATGCTCCCGCCCGTTATGGATGAGCAGTACACAGCCACAAGGAAGACTATTGCCGGAACTGGCTGCATCGAGTACGTGAACGGAAGACCCAAAGCTACGGCCATAGTCGCGCTGACTCCGGGCAGGGCTCCGAAAATCGTACCCACAACAATTGCGAACACGACCATCATGAACGTATAGGGGTCCATGAGGACGCTGAAACCGTTTGTGAATAATTCCCATGTAGTCATAATTCTTCCAGCCTCCTCTACATTATTGCTGACTTCACGGACGCTACTAGGCTCTCAACGTAAAGCGAGAAGTTCCGCAGTTGTGGTATCGTTCCGCGCGGGAGGTTCACCGACAAGAGGACGCTGAACACCACGTAGAGCAGCAGCGTAACCAGCACAGAGAACACCGCCAGACGGATTACGTGAGTCTGTCCGAGAAGGAGGCCGTACAGGAACAGAACGAGTACGCAAGTAACCATGTAGCCTAACGGTTCGAGAACGAAACTCGCACCGACAACCAGAGCAATACCTATGCAGAGACGGGCACGAATGCTCATCAGTGCGTCTAGGTGGAAGTCGGGGTTGTTCCTGTTCTTGCGGATTATGTTAATGATGTTGAGGGCTATGCAGATCAGCAGAAGGATGATTATAGCTTTCGGCCAAACATCGGGCTTGAGGGTGTAAGGGTTTCTTGCTGTTCTGTCGGGGATTGGGGCTTCGAGGACGTTGAAGAAGTAAGAGTAGAGAAGTCCGAGCCATAAGAGTATGTTACAGATTAATTCGAACACGTGAATTTCTCCTTGCCGATAAAATTTGGGGCAACGAATCTCTTCATCGCCCCGTCAAGTTCTCCTGACTATTTCGCGGGTGCTGCGTAGTAGTCTTTCTTCATTACGCCTTCAGCCTTGAGGTAGTCGCTGAGGAGCTTATAGTCCGCCTCACATGCCGCAGCGTATTCTTCAGGTCCTGCGAATCCGGGTCTCTCGTCGTAGCAGCCCTGTACAAGGAACGCCTGCCATGCGGGGTCCTTAGAGGCCTTCTCGATAGCCGCGACCAACGCATCAATAGCTTCTTTGGGTGTGCCCTTCTTGGCGAATATCCCGCGTGCCGGGCCAAGTACTGAGTTGATTCCCAGCTCCACAGAGCACTCTACGTCGGGGTACCTCTTCATTCTGGTCTCACTGAGTGCAAGAAGGGGAACGACATCGCCCGCAGCAATGAGGCCCTCTATTTCGTCGGTGCCGGTAACCATAATGTCAATGTGTCCTCCGACAAGTGCAGAGTTCATCTCTGAGCCTGAAGGGTAGGAGACATCGAGAATGTCGAGGCCTTCGAGTGCCTGTTTGAGCGACGCACCATCGAGGCCCGTGCTTGTGAGCATTCCCACGCTGACCTCAAAAGGGTTCTCCTTGACGTACTTGACCATCTCGGAGAAGGTCTTGTAGCCTTTGCGCTCCATAGCCTTCTTTGACGCGGTGATTACGTTGATTGCGTGGACGAGGCGCGCTACCGGGATAAATTCTTCCTTGAAGTTCATTGACGTTGTGCCCTGAATGTCCTGCATGAACAGGCTCTGAGTCCCGAGCATGAACGTATAGCCGTCTGCGGGCTGCTTGTAGACGTACTCGACTGCCGTAACACCGTTGCCGCCGGTTACGTTGACGACTTCGACTTCTTGGCCGAGAATGGACTTGAGGAGATTGGCCATAGGACGGAGGGTAGAGTCAGCACCGCCCCCGACTCCCCACGGGCAAACGATTGAGATTTTGCGCTCAAACTTGAACTCTGCCGAAGCAAACGACGCACAGCACGCCACGAGCACGACTGCGAGAACTGCACAAATAACTTTTTTCACGAGAATACCTCCCTGAAAGAATGTTGTTGATATGGATTTGGTGAGTGAGATTCTAACATATGGCCTTGTCAGGTTGCTATAATCACTCATACCTAATCTTAATCTTTCTGGAGGCACAATGAACACTTACGACAGGGACGACCTAGAGAGCGCGCTGAAGTATCTCGTGAATGAATATGGGCTCGCTGTTCTTGCGGGGGATATAAGCGTAATCATCCGTGATTTCTTCGACGCTGGAGGCCACAAGGGTGAAGTGTCGCTGCTGGGAGTGATGCAGAGGAACGGTACGCTTAAGAATCTAGTGTGGCTGAAGGAGTCCGGGAAGGGCAGTGATGAGTGTCTGGGAGTGATGAGGCTTGAGGTGAGGAAGGCAGTTGACGGGTTCATCCGTGAGGACGCTGCGGTGAGGTTCGTGAACATGGCCGCGCGTGTTGTGGGGCTGGGTGTGTCAGTTGAGGGAAGTCCCGTGCAGGTGAGGCAGGCTCCAGTGAGCGATAAGGAGTTCCTGAAGATGTGTGAGTTCGGCCGCCCCGAAGACGTTGAAGAGGCCCTCAAGAACGGTGCGAGGGGCGACGCTAAGAGGAACGACGGGAGTACGGCATTACGTTTGGCGGCGAGGCACGGGAACACTGAGACAGTAGAACTTCTCCTGAATGCCGGTGCTGAGGTCAACGCAAAGGACGACTCCGGCAGTACGGCACTGTATGAGGCGGTAAGGTTCGAGTACCCGGAAATAGCAGAACTCCTCTTGAGGCACGGAGCAAACGTCAACGCAAAGAACATCGACAAGAGGACACCGCTTCATGAGGCAGCGAACTACGATTACTCCGAGATAGCAGAACTCCTCCTGAGGCACGGAGCTAACCCAAACATCAAGAACAGCGACGGCCAAACACCATTATTCATGCCGGCGGGTGAGGGCAATTCGGAAATAGTATCACTCCTCCTGCAGAAGGGAGCCAACCCCAATTCCCGGGACAACTTCGGGACTACGGCACTGCATTTGGCGGCAATGTGGGGGCATTCGGAGACTGCGGAAATTCTCTTACAGCACGGGGCAAACGTCAACGCTAAGAACGATTACGGCAAGACACCCTTACACGAGGCAGCAGAAGAGGGAGATATAGACACAGTAGAATTACTCCTGAGGTACGGAGCTGAGGTCAACGCAAGAGATAACTTCGTCGGGAACACACCGCTAGATTCGTCGGCCAATGATGAGGTGAAGAGACTCCTCCGCGCTCACGGTGCAAGGTAAAATATTCTGGAACATGCTACAATTTTTCGCGTCATAAATCTTCACAACGAAGGGAGAAATATTTTCATGGCAATAAACTTTATGGACATGCTAGGCTCAATGGTTCAGGGCAATATCGGTTCTTCCCCGACCTCAAGCTCCCGGATGTCCAGCGCAGGAAGCAGCATTCAGGACCTTCTAGGCTCCCTCATGGGGGCGAGCCGTACCGTCAGGGAGAAAGTAGGAGGCGACAACCTCGCTGCCGGAGGAATCGGTGCGTTGCTTGGCGCGTTGATGGGAGGCTCCCAGAGCACCACAGCCAACACTCTCGGCGGCGGGATGATGGGCCTTCTCGGGATGATGGCGTATAAGGCCCTCAAGAGCTCTCTTGGCGGAACAGCAGGAGCCACTG
>JAFPZI010000215.1 GCA_017417365.1 Synergistaceae bacterium | reverse complement strand
CGGCAGTAATTGGCGGATACTTAGGCTATAAACTCTTCACGAAAATATTCTAGCAGCCGTTCTCATATGCGAAACAGTGATTAACTTCGTGCCCTAAGTGCAGAGGTATGGAGTCCTCAGATCGTCAGTGAGTACATCAAAAGCCGAGCAGGAGCACAAAATATCCTGCCCGGTAATTTTTTCTCTGTATCAAGATTGTAGTAATAGCATATTGACAGAATGCCCCCCCCCAATCCTATAATCTACGTATCACGAAATCAGGAGGTCATGAAGAATGACGAAGGACGAGAAAAGCCAGGGCCACGCGATCATTCACGCGGCATCTGCGGCGGCGGCAGCAATCGGGGGAGGGCTAGCACAGCTTCCGGGCTCTGACACTGTCCCGATTACGGCTATTCAGGTGGGAATGGTGATCAGTCTCGGTGCAGTCTTCGGGCAGGAGATCACCAAGACAACAGCCACATCAATCGTGGGAGGTCTAGCCTCATCAATCGGAGGCAGAACACTATCACAGTTGCTTGTAGGATGGATTCCGGGCTTCGGCAACGCAATTAACGCTACAACAGCGGCGGGCATCACGGAGACTCTAGGGTGGATGGTTGCAAAGCAGTTCGCCAACAGCGGCACTGAGGACGAGGAAGGAGGCAGCGACCGATGAAGCAAAGAAATTTGACGCGTAAGGAACGTACTCGGCTGTTCATCATTCTCACGGCGGCTGTGGTGATTCTCAGTTGCGGGATAGGCTTGCTGCTTCGGGATTCATCATGGAGATTAACGGCAGAACTGCTCACAGTTATTGCGGTAGATGTCTTCACATACATGCGCTACGGCAAAAGAATAATGGTGAAACGTAACGGAATATGGCGCAATGAAAGCCTGCAGCAAATCTCAACCTCCAACCTTCTAGCTCTGGTCGTAAGCATAGGAATATCACCCGTCTACCTCGCGCACAACGAGGCCGCCGCAATGGAAGTATCACGTATTCTTGACGGAATGAGCTTCAGCAGCGGCAATATCTTGACGGGCTTAACGGGCATCTTGCAGAACGTACCGATCATTAACGGGGGGCTTGCGATACTTGTAGTGTGCTGGCTGATCTTCTCGCTAGGCAGGAAATTTCTGAACTAGTCATAACAAAACCGGGCAAGGGCACTAACGCTCTCACCCGGTCAACTCTTATCACAATTACTCTTTCTCCAGATCGTCAACGAGTACCTTCGTCAATGTCGGATCAAACGACAGAGATACCTTTTCCCCTTCATCCCAAATACGTTTTACGTCAGGATTATCGATCTGAACGAGAACGTTCCCCAAGTCGGTTTTGACCCAAGTCTCGACGCTGTTACCGAGATAGATATTCGCGCTGACTATCCCGTCCTCAATGCCTGTGCCCGGCTCACCAATCGAGAGCGACTCAGGACGAGCCATCACTAAAGCCTTATCGCCAGCCTTGAGCTTGTCCGACCAGCGCGGAGCTGTGAACGTCTGACCCTTCACCTCAACATGACAGCCCTCATCAATGCCCTTCACCGTGCACGGGAAAAATGCCACCTTCCCAACAAAGCCGGATACGAACGTGTCTACAGG
>JAFPZI010000214.1 GCA_017417365.1 Synergistaceae bacterium | reverse complement strand
GCCCCAACGACGCGCCATTCCCTTAATGTTCAAAGTCTCGAGGCATATACATGCATACTCCTCACAGAGATTCCGTGCGGTCTTGAAGTAAAAGTCTCTGCGCTGATTCTCCAGCTTGCGGTATGTCCGTGCCAAGTCTATCAATGCACGTTCCCAGTTACGGGAGCCTTTCTGTTTACGGGATAACTGACAGGATTTCTTACGTATTGCTTTAACATTCTGCATGAAGAAATATGGAGACTCTATATCATGTCCATCTGAACCTGTGAGAAATTTCTTCAGCCCAAAATCGAACCCGACGCTCTTACCCGTTCGCGATTCAATACCCTTAGACTGAACATCACACACTAGGTACACATATATATCTCCTACACTATCACGCTTAATTGTTACTGTTTTCACTTTACCATCTATACGACGGCTCTGAAAATATCTGTACCACTTCTTCCCTATTCGGATTTTCCCGCACTCTTCGTCCAGTTTCCACCCTGTCTGCTTCAACGTGAAAGATTTATAACGGCGTACTTTCCTGAATTTGGGCGGGGAGCATTTTACTTTGCGTTTGAGGCTGCTCCAGAAAAGATTATATGCTCGGTCTATCCTTTCCACTATATCCTGCGCGCCCTGTGCATCAAGATGACGAATATACGCGAATCTTTCTGTCCGCTTCAACTTCGTCAAGTGAGTCTTCAGCCGGTTAGCAGTAATATATTTCCCGAACAGACGATAATATCTCCTGTGCAGAGCCACACAATGATTATATATAAGGCATGCAATGTTGATCAGCCTCATCAGCTTACTATTGTGCTCAGAATTATAGAGCTTAAAGCAAAAAGTTTTCATGACCCGCAAATTATATTACAATACATATTAATATCCCAAAGCTGAAGTTAGGGATTATGTATCAGTTCTCTACAAAATTTTTCACATAGGAGTGATTCTTAATGAAGTTATCTCGTATCACACTGGCAGCAGTGCTTGTACTTGCATTGCTCGTCTCAGGCTCGGCAGCTCAGGACAAAACCGGCTGGCCCTCTCAGTTAAGATTCATGGCAGGCCCTCCCGGCGGAAACTGGTTCGCACTCGGCACTGCACTAAGCGAAATGTGGACAGGTGCGGGGCTCCCTCAGACCACGAGTTCCTCAGGCGGCGGTGTCTCCAACATCCTCAACGCCCACGCAAGACGCGGTGATCTCGGCTTCTCGGTAACTTCCCTTCTCGGCGCGGCACTCAAGGGAGAAGCAGACTTCAAGGGACGGACCGTCAGCAACGCAGTAATCATGACCAACCTTTACACGCAGTACACGTATTTCATCATGCGCAAGGACTTCGCGGAGAAGAACGGCATCAAATCCGTTGAGGACATCATAGCAAAGAAGCTCCCCATGAGGTTTGCGACCCTCAAGCCCGGCACAAGTTCAGAGTTCGTTGTGAAGGCACTCTTTGAGAAGGGTTACGGCTTCGACTACAAGAAGACTTTCCAGGAGTGGGGCGGCAGTGTCGAATACGCTTCATACGACGGTGGTGCTGACCTCCTCGCTGATAACCACCTCGACTGCTTTGCGTTCTCAATCGGCAAAGTTGCTTCAACCGTCATGAACATTGAGAGCCAAGTTGATATAGTCCTTCTGCCTGTCGGACAGGACGCGCTTGACAAACTCGCCGACGCATACGGCACGGTTACCCTGACGATTGACCCGGGAATCTACAAGTCCGTACCCGAAGGAGCAGAGCCGGTCAAAGTCGTCGGTGATTACACGTGCATAGTGATCCGCAAGGACCTTCCCGAGTCGCTTGTGTACGAGCTCAATAAAGCAATCTGGGAGCACAAAGCCGAACTCGTTGCAGCCGTAAAGGACATGGGAGAACTTGAGCCTAGCATTGCCCTTCCCGCAAAAGTCCCTGCACATGAAGGCAGCGTAAGATTCTGGAGTGAGCTGAACAAATAATGCGCAAACTATCAGGCTACCCTAAGACTATAGTTTATCTGTACGTGCTGGCAATGGGGGTATTTCACCTCTTCACTGCCAGCGCGGGAAATTTTGAGGCCTACCTACAGAGAAGCATTCACCTAGCGTTCGTCCTGCCGTTAGCGTTCGTGTTGTTCCCGGTGAACAGCAAAGCCCCTAAGGACAGAGTACCCTTCTACGACTGGGTTCTAGCAGTCTTGGCCGCAGCTCCCGGAGTCTACTCGATGGTGAACTACACGGCCATAACTGAACGAATCCAGCAGATAGACCCCCTAACGACGGCACAATTAGTACTCGGCTCATTGCTGGTGATTCTCCTGCTTGAGGGAACACGAAGAATAGTCGGCCTTCCGTTGTCGTTAATCGCGGCACTTTTCGCGGTCTACATGCTCTACGGCTACAAGCTCCCGGGATTGCTTCAGGGCTTCCCGTTCTCTTACCCCGAGATAATCGAACAGCTGTACCTGACCGACGAGGGGATATTCTCTTCACCGCTGGGGGTCTCTGCAACGTACGTGATGATCTTCCTGATATTCGGGGCATTCCTCGAGAAGTCCGGGGCTGGGGACTGGTTCATGAGTGTAGCACAGGCATTCACGGGGACGACTCCCGGGGGCCCTGCACAGATTGCGGTGCTGAGTTCGTGCCTGTTCGGGTCAATCTCTGGCTCTGCGGTCGCAAACGTCTACGGTACAGGAACATTCACGATTCCCCTGATGATGAAAATCGGCTATGAACCGTTCTTCGCTGGTGCTGTCGAGGCTGTTGCGAGTTCGGGAGGACAGATAATGCCTCCGATTATGGGTGCCGGAGCGTTCTTGATGGCCTCGTTCTTGGGGATTCAGTACCGTGAAGTAATGATTGCCGCGATTTTCCCAGCGTTACTCTACTACGGGGCGTTGTTCCTGATGGTTAGACTGCGGGCACTCAAGACGGGGCTTAAGGGTCTGAACCCTGAGGACCTCCCGACAAAACACGACGTATTGAGCCGGTTCTACATGGTTGCGCCGATTGTGGGGCTGATTGCGTTCCTGCTGATAGGCTACACACCGATGCGCGCGGCCCTGTTGGGAATCGGTCTTGCGTGGCTGGTGTCGTTCTTCAACTTCAAGCCTGACACGACGAAATCACAGAAGGCTATTGCGTGTGTTACGGCTCTGGTGTCTCTTGGGCTCGGGACGTTAATCACGCTGAAGCCGGAAATTCTCGCCGGAGTGAAGCCGGGTATGCAGTTCGTGATAATCGGTGCGTATATGCTTGTGGCCTCGTGGTTCAACCCGGGCATGAACACTCGTGAGTTCATCGACGCAATAGAGCAGGGAGCGCAGGGGATTCCGTTAGTGTGCGTTGCTTGTGCGACGGCCGGAATAGTTCTCGGTGCGGTATCACTGACTGGGATTGGCGGAAAGCTCGTGGGGTTCGTGATTTCGTTCGCTGGAGATGCTCCGCTGCTGGCGTTGGTGCTTGTGATGCTGATAGCGACTCTTTTGGGAATGGGACTGCCCACAACTGGAGCGTACATACTTGCGGCGGCATTGGGAGCACCGATTTTGGTGAAGCTGGGGTTTCCTCCGATAGCGGCGCATATGTTCGTGTTCTACTACGCGATAATCTCGAACATCACGCCTCCTGTGGCACTGGCGGCTTATGCGGCGAGCTCGATAGCGGACTCGAATCCCAACAGGACGGGATTTCAGGCGATGCAGCTGGGGTTCTTGGCGTATGTAGTGCCGTTTGCGTTCTGCTATGACCCGGGGTTGCTCATGCAGGGTAGTTGGGTGCAGATTTGCTGGGCAGTGTTGAGCGGTGTCGGAGCTGTGTTCGCGTTTGCCGGAATGTGGATGGGCTATCTTGTGAAGCCGATGAATCTCGTGATGAGGCTGCTGCTGTGCGTGTCTGGGGTGCTTTGCCTGACGGTGTGGCCTGCCTCGACGATTGCGGGATTGGTGATTCTTGTTGCGGTGTATGTCCTGAACCGCAGGTAGAAAGATTTTTGCGCAGACTCGTGAAGGTTATTGCGGGCCTGCGCTTTTCGTTAGTCAGCGTTAAGGACTTCCTCGAACATACGCCTCACAGCTTCAAATCGATAATGCAGCCTCTTAACACCGCTTGCTGCACCTTGAGCTATGGCAGTATCGAAATCTTTATCTTTCTCGAAGAGGCTCTCCAACTTCTCATTAACTTTACTGCTCCTCTGGACTAAGACTTCCTGCTGTTCCCTTGTGAGACCGTCAATGTTGACTGATATAGTGTCAAACAATGTCTTACTGATAGGCGGACGGTGAGCCATACCCCTAGTGCATTTACGGAACGCTCTATCCCCGAAGACTCTATATGCTACTTCCATAGCCCTATAAAAACGCTGTTCGTATTCTTTCATTTTTCGGTCAGACAAACCGGTTACCTACGTCCATAGCTTTATGCAGAAATAGGTTGAAATCGTCCTTCAGGTAAAACTCTGGCCTGAGGAAGGTAAATGCCATAAATCTCAGCACACACTCCCTATCACCCATTCGTACCTGAGAGATCTCGCCGGTTGCTAACTTAAATTCTTTGCTGTTTGCTAGTCTCGCTAGGAAGTCCAAAAATGGTCCCGGGTGTAATGCGTGGCGAATTTCTTGGGGACGCAATGGAGTCCCGCCAGTATTAACCCTATTGAAGATTTCATACCTCACAGCCTCTGGAGTTCCCTCCCTAATCTGATAGACCACAACATCAGTTTCCTTTATGCGTCTCTGCATCTCGCCAGGGAGTTCATCAAACTTATAACCTTCATAGTCCTTCATGATGCTAAGCTGCTTCAACTTCATATCCTTCTTGATAACGAAGTGCAGTATCGTATTAAGACGCTGGAGACCATCAATAACAATCCACTTGTCATCGTCTATGGCATCCATGTAAAAAGCAGGGATAGGGACATTAAGCATCATAGACTCAATAAGCATGCTCTTCTTCTTAACGTCCCACACGTCAGGATTACGTTGAAACTCAGGAGTAAGTACAATCTCATCATGCTCTATTCGGTTGATAAGCGTGATCATTTGAGTATTCTTTGTCTCTACACGCACATCTTTAGGGTTGAAAAGCTCAGCTTGTATGATGTGATTCTTCATTACAGCTTGGATTTTATCGCTGTCGTCCAGATCTCTATCGGCAGTATTAAGCATAATCATACCTCCCTGCTGAGATTATACCAGCATTCTTTATGATTACACGAAGAACCTCACCTCAGAGACTAAATACACTCCACCGACAATTAACGCTATCCCGCACATAACGTTCACAACCTTCACCGCCCAATACGTCAGGCTACCTTCCGGGCTGTTCAGGAACTCAGAACATATCTGCGCAAACGTCCCGGCAAACATCAGCACCGCACTATACCCAAGCGCATAGCTCATCACCAGCCCAACAGCCACCCCGAGCCCCTCCGAAGCCCGCGACATCGCCAACGACAGCACAGGACTCACGTATGCTATACTGCACGGCCCAACAGCCAGCCCAGACACCACACCGAGAATCATCGCTCCCTTCATGTTCTGGCTCTCCGTCCCCCTGCCGCCCCTGCCGAACGCAAAGAACTTCACACGAATCACTCCCAGAAGGTGCAGACCCATCAAGATAAACACTCCGGCAGTTATCAGCGTCAGAAATCTCTCATAACCACCAAGAAGCATGCCTATTCCCGAAGTTATGAACGCCACTAGCAGCAAGTTAATCACTATTCCCAGACAGAACGCACACGAAATCTTGAACGCCCTCCAGTGCGAAGGGTTGTCGGTGTTGGCAACATACCCCACAACTAGCGGCACCGTACTTATTCCGCACGGACTGAGCAGGACGCTCGCAATCCCCCAGAAAAACGCCCCGAGAAACTGCGAGTACCCAGCCGAAGACATCGCTCCGAAAATCCTACTCAGCATTCTTCAGCCACCTCGCTATATCCTCCTTGAGGCTGCCACCGCCCGAATAATGCACCGACAGCCCCTCAGTGATTACGGCCTTAGGAGCGAGTTTAGCAATCGCCGTAAGACTTTGGCCGAACCTACCGCCCCCGTGTGAGCAGAAAGGCATGATGATTTTTCCCGCAAAGTCATATGACTCCAAGAACGTCGCTATAGGCATCGGAATACTTGCCCACCAGTTCGGGTAGCCGAGAATAATCACGTCATAGTCATCGAGATTGATTTTCCCCTGAAGTTTTGGGCGTGCCTGCCTCCGCTGGTCCCTCTGAGCCTCACGCAAAACCGTGCTGTAGTTCTCAGAGTACGGCTTCTCCGGCACAATCTCGAACACTTCCGCACCAGTCTGCTTCTGAATCTCGTAGGCTACCCCCTGAGTGTTCCCGCTCCAAGTGAAGTACACGATTATTGCCCTCTTGCCCGTGCGTGAAGTCTCCTGCACTGCCTGACTAGCAACAAGCCCCGTCCCGACTGCACCGCGGGCTACCCTGAACCCGACGTTGTAGAGCCTGCGTTCTTGCGGAGCCGCCGCCCTGTAGGCACTGCGCATGTTCTTGGCGAAATCGTTCCAGCCACCGCCCCTGTTCACCCTGCGAGTCCCGGACTCGGGGCCCGTTGGGTTAGTGCTCAAACCTGAAGGGTAATCCCCGTAGATGTCCCAGCACCACTCGCCGACGTTGCCGTGCATGTCGTAGAGGCCGAGTTTGTTCGGGGGGAAGCTGCCGACATTGACCGTCTCGGAGCGGTAGATTCCGGGCTTGGTGGAAAGTTTGTGCTGTGAGAAGTAATTCTCCTCGATCTCGTAGGGGTAATGGCCGTAGAAATTCGCCTCCTCAGCTCCGATTGAGTGCTCAAGGTTGAAGGGTGTTGACGTTCCGGCACGGCAAGAATATTCCCATTCCGCTTCAGTCGGGAGCCTGTAGCCGTCCGCAGACAAGTCCCAAGTAACTTTTGCCCCGTCAATCCTGTAGACTGGGGTCAAGCCTTCGGACTCACTCTTAGCGTTGCAGAACTTCACAGCCTCAAGCCAAGTAACGTTCTCGACCGGCCTCGAGTCCCCGCGAAAAGTTGAAGGGTTCCCGCCCATTAACGCGCTGTACTCTTTCTGGGTAACCTCATAGCGCGAAATCCAGAAGTCCGACAACGTAACCTCGTGCTGTGCCTCGTCAGAACTCCTCCAGTTCTCGGACTCCGGGCTTCCCATCAAGAACTTTCCGCCCTTCACCAACACCAATTCATCGGCTCCCAAAGCTGCCGACGCTGAAATCATGAGCACCAAGAGAAGCAATATTGCCCTCATAAATTCGTAACCCCCTATGATAGTAAAATATTTTACTATTATAGCCCCTTACTATTCCGCTGCCTTGTTGATGCAGGTTATAGCGTTGAGGCTTCTGGGATAACCCAAATACGGCAGGCATTGAGACACAACGTCAATCAAGAACGCCTTATCGTTGCCCATGTTCATATTGCCCTTAGCGTGTGCCGTGAGCTGGGGTTCACACCCTCCCTGAGCAGCTATGTAGCAGAACGTAATCATCTCCCGCTCCTTGAGGGTTAAGCCCTTGCGGGTGTAGTAGTCCCCGAAACAGTTCCCGGCAAGCCAGCGGTTGATGTGGCGTGTCTCTTCGGGGCCTGCGTTCTGGAAGCCCTTCATGCCCTCACCGAAAATCTCGACTTGTGCACCGTTACCGGCCTCTATGCGGGTCTCTGGGGTTGTCGTTGACGCTTCGGGAAGAGGCAGCCTAACTCCCCGAGCCGCGAAAACCTCATTAGCTGCACCGATGAACGGATACGTCCGGCCAAGTCCCAAATACGCCGTGCCCTGATAGATGACTTCCCTGACTTCCGACGGAGTGAGGCCGGAGTCCAACGCCTCAGGAAGAATTGCCCTGAACGCGTCGAGTCCCTGACAACCGAGAAGTGTAGCGATTATCGCCATGTACCTTGTTCGCGGGTCAAGTTTGGACTCCTTGACGGCTTCAACATACGCGAAATTCCCGAAGAATGCCGCAAATTCCGGGTCAGTTCGCTTCAGACTCTCCAACATGTTCAAGTGCAGCCCCTTTCTGCTGAGTAATATATTTGTAGGTTTGTTGGTGAATACCTTTGCGGACCTCACGAGACCTGATGTGTTATCCGTGAAGGCCCTGAATTTCTCTGAGGCCAAGTACTTTTCTCGTGCCTCGTCATCCGTGAAGATTTCCAGAGTGTGGACGAAGTTAGACCTTTCACCCTGCTCACTTGTCGCGAAAAGTGCCAGAACTCCAGCGTCCTCATTGACGGCCCTTGTGAACTCCTGAACGGTTAATCTCCTGAACTCCTCCAGACATTCCGGCTTGACCTCAACGAGAGTCATAGATACGGTTTTGGCTCTGCCTTCCGCTTTCTGTTCGAGGACTATCGGGTCAACTGGAAGGATTGTGAGCGTCTCAAGTATTGGCTTCCGTTCCTCAATGAAGGCCTTGAACCCTGCGCTTGACCTGTGGATCTCGTAGGCTGACTCGTCCTCGTAAATCTCAAGCAGCCTCATTATGTCGGGGTTGGCTGAGTCTATTCCTCCGTAGAGCGAGTAACTTCCCGGTTCATTTGGTGTGAACTTCGCGACTGTCCGGGCACTTATTGCGGCCATTTCCGACATTTTGCCGCTCTTGGCCTCGAGGACTGCCCAGTGAACTTTGAGGGTTTTACCCTTTGGTGAAGTTACGGGGTATGCCCAAGCCTGAGCCGCAAACATCACGGCGAGGAGTGCTAGTGCAAGAATCTTCATGCTTTCCTCCGTTCCGACAGCAACACGCCGCCTACTCCGACGTTATCCGGGTCATTCTCCTTGATGAGCGCGATGAATGCACCCTCAGGGATTCCCATAATCCTCGCTGCTGACTCTGTGAGGGTCTTGGCCAAGTCGGCTTTCTGTTCCTTAGTGAGCCTTCCTGCCTCTACTGTGATAACTGGCATAAATATTCCTCCTTAATGATTGGGATTAATCCACGTGAAATTATACAGACCATAACCCAGCTTCAAGGCTTGCGTAGAATTGATTATTGCGTTCACTGCCCTAACCGCCTACGCAAAATTACCGATTGCGTTTTCTCCCTTACAGGTCTATCATTTCCCGCGTTGATTGATTAGCACTATTTATCATTGAGTGCCAGTAAATACAGGAGGTAATGATTATGAAGCTCAAACCATTAGGCGACAGATTAGTAGTAAAAGTCCTGACGCGCGAAGAGAAAACCAAAGGCGGCATCGTCCTTCCAGACACCGCAAAAGAGAAACCCACTGAGGGAGAAGTCATCGCAGTCGGCACCGGCAAAGTCCTCGACAACGGCACAAAGCAGCCCGTAGAAGTCAAAGTCGGCGACAGAATAATTTTCAGCAAATACGCCGGCACAGAAGTTACCGTTGACGGTGAAGAACTCGTAATCTTCAGCGAGCGCGACGTTCTCGCAATCATTGAGAAATAGTTACACACACACGGAGGAATATAGATTATGGCAAAAATTCTTGCATTCAACGAGGAAGCCAGAAGAGCAATGCTCCGAGGCATCGACAAAGTAGCAGATACAGTAGGCGTAACTCTTGGCCCCAAAGGACGCAACGTAGTCCTCGAGAAGAAATTCGGCTCCCCAATGATCACCAATGACGGCGTAACCATCGCTAAGGAAATCGAGCTTGAGGACCCATTCGAGAACGCAGGTGCACAGCTCCTCAAAGAAGTAGCCTCCAAAACCAACGACATAGCTGGAGACGGCACAACCACAGCAACAATTTTCTCCAGAGCAATTATCCGCGAGGGCATGAAGAACGTTGCAGCAGGCGCGAACGGAATGCTTATGCGTCAGGGAATCGAGAAGGCTATTGATTTCGTGGTAGAGGAACTCAAGAAACAGAGCACTCCCGTCAAGGACAAGGAGAAAATCGCTCAGGTAGCCTCAATCAGTGCGAATGATGCAGCAGTCGGCGCGCTCATCTCTGAGGCAATGGCCAAAGTCGGAGAAGACGGAGTAATCACCATCGAGGACAGCCAGACCGTCGGAACGACTCTTGAGATGGTTGAAGGCCTCCAGTTCGACAAGGGCTACATCAGCCCCTACATGGTAACGGACAGCGAGAGAATGGAAGCCAATTTTGACGACGCTTACATCCTCATCCACGACAGCAAGATCAGCAACATCAAGGACTTGCTCCCCGTGCTGGAAAAGGTTGTACAGACTGGCAAGCCGTTAGTCATTATCGCTGAAGATGTCGAGGGTGAGGCACTTGCAACGCTCGTAGTGAACAAGCTGCGCGGAGTTATGCAGGTTGCGGCGGTCAAAGCTCCCGGCTTCGGCGACAGACGCAAGGCAATGCTTCAGGACATCGCAATAGTTACCGGCGGAGTAGTCATCAGCGAGGAAACCGGCATGAAGTTCGAGAACACTGAACTCAACATGCTCGGCCGCGCTAAGAAGGTTCGTATCACGAAGGAAGACACTACCATTACTCAGTGAGCAGGCAACTCCGACGAAATCAGGAAGAGAGCCGGACAGATCCGCAAGGAGATCGAGGACAGCACTTCCGACTACGACAAGGAGAAGTTACACGAGAGACTTGCGAAGTTGGTCGGAGGCGTGGCAGTGATTCAGGTCGGCTCCGCAACCGAGACCGAGCAGAAAGAACTGAAGCACCGCATTGAGGACGCGCTCAACGCAACACGTGCAGCAGTCGAGGAAGGCATAGTAGCAGGCGGCGGCGTGGCAGCTCTGAACTGTGCAGCAGCTCTTGAGCCGTTCGTCGAGAAGCTCAACGGCGACGTTCGCACCGGCGCAAGAATCGTACTTGACGCGCTGAAAGCTCCCCTGTACCTCATCGCAGAGAACGCAGGCTATCAGGGTGATGTAGTTGTGGAGAGAGTCCGCAGCGAGAAGATCGGGCACGGCCTCAACGCAGCAACCGGCGAATATACTGACATGGTCGCGGCAGGAATTATTGACCCCG
>JAFPZI010000213.1 GCA_017417365.1 Synergistaceae bacterium | reverse complement strand
GACGGTCGCGTTGGACAAGTATTCTCCCGCGAACCCCTCAAGCAGTTCGGCATTGTCTAGCGTCGCGTAATCGGTGTCTCCCTCCCCGAAGCCCATATAGACCGTTGAGTTGATGTAGAACGTGTCTACGTCCTTCGTGATAACAGGGAACTTGTACCAACATTCTTTCTGGGAATAGTCTGGGGCCTTCTCTGTGCTTGCACAGGCAGTAAGACCACAGGCCATAACACAGACCATTGCCAATGCTAAAACTTTCTTCATAGTATCATCCTTTCTGTGAACTCTTCACGGCAAAACAGTACCCACTCAACCTCGAGGGGGCAAGGAATGAACTTCATTAGTCCAGCTTGAAGTCGTAATGGGTCGAATAATCCTCCTGAATGTTCAAGCGCAGAGTCCTATTCGCCAAGTCGTACACCGCAGTGTGCCAAGTCTGCCAGAAGTTATTTGGGTTAATGTTCCTGTCGTGCAGCTTGTAGGTGTCAAACCCGAACTGCATTATTGACTTGAAATCCATAGGACTATTTGCGATTGTCAGATTCCCCTCCGTGTACTCCGTGTACCAGAAAGGCTCTGTGTCAGCTTCATAGGCCTGGGTATACTTCACGCGCTCCATCAAGTGTGCCATTCCTTCAGCGGATTCTGCGCCCTCTGCGTAATGCTCCCTCAGGATTGCGTAACGCTCAACTCCGCAGGCATGAGGAGTAAGGATCGGGAAGCCCTCGTAGACTTTGCCGGCGACTTTCTGACCTGACTGAGCTACATGCTTTGCGTAGGCAGTCTTCGGCGCGTAGTTGACGTAGAAATTCGTCATGATGTTTTCCGTGTCGTTTCTGGCGACTAGTTCACCGTCAATGCACTCGATGATGTACGTTTCCTTCTCGTCGGAGAGCATCCAGTGAAGCCCCCAAGTCCCGTAACCGCCGTAAATGTCCATGTTCCTCAGCAGTTCCACACCATGAGCGGCAGATTTTGCGTGGTCGAGAACGTAGCGGACCACTGACACAGCATGAATGCGGGGTTTGCCGTAATTGGTTGAGAGCAGTGTAGCGAAGTCCAGATCAACCGCCGGAGCAACGTTGCAGTTTATTGCCACACCGTTTTCGTTGATGCCGTCAAAAGTCAGGTTGGGCATTGCGAGTAACTCAGCTTCCGAAACTTTGTCGACCTCGCCGGATTTCAGCGTAAGGATTGCTGCCACTCCTATGCTTGCGTAACGTCCCTCTTTTGCTGCGACCTTGATGACGAACTCCGGGACATCGCAGTAATCCAGGTCAAGATTACGGCCGTAGAAGTTCCCGTTGCGCACAGCTGAACAAGCGAAACCGGTTTTAACCTGTTCTCCTGTCGTAAGGTCTGGTACGTAGTCGGTGTATTCCATGTAGTAGAGGTAGTCGGCGAGCTTTTTCGGAGCTGTGAAGGTTGACGCCTGAGCCGCAAAGGCCAGCATGAGGACGAGAAGTGATGCTGCCGTAAGGACATAGGCGCGGGAATAAGATTTGTGTTGCACCATAATGATTGTACATCCTTTCATTAATGATGCCTTGATTATAGATTCTGTATGATATAAATGTCAAAGCGACCTGCCTTAGCATATCTCGGTCTGCTAAATCCGAAGCAGCTATAAGCAGGTCGTTGTGTACACGTTCGAAACTGTTAGAGGCAGTAATACTTTGTCAGGAAATAGCATCTCTCCCAGTCAAGAATCTTCAACTCGGATTCCTTTACAGGGTGAATGTCGAACTCATCGAGCACCATAATCTGTCTCTGTTCCGGGTCATAGAGCGGCCACTCGTGAGCTTTGCCGTCGGGTGAAATTTCTGCGGTGAGTGAAGGGTTGCCGGTCTTCGCGAACTGCACCCACATCTTGCGCAACGTCCTCGAGAAGGTCTCGTCAAATCTCCTCCCTGACAGAAAGGCCTCCTCAGGATGATTGAACACTACCGAAAGTTCTATACCATGCCCGCTCCTCATCAAGGGTATTGAGGACTCAACCGTGAAGTAATATGTGTAGGATTTGCCGCCAGCTTTGGTCTGGTTCTCCGACAGTCTGAACAGGGGCGCGATAAACACTATCTGGTCGAAAAGTCTGCTTGTGCTGGAGTATTCTGGGGTTACGTTCTTTGCGTCCTTGCAGAAGCTCTCAACAAGTGCTCTTTCCTCGTCCGTGAGCTGTGCGAGTTTCTTGGCTTTGCGTTCAGCTGCCCACGCATCGTATGCCGAGCCTAAGCTGAGTATGAAGAACCCCATTTCATCCTTGTTGCACCCCTGCAGGAAATCTATACCCTTCGCAGCTCCGTTAGCATATGCCTCGAACGGGTCAAGAGGCAGGTATTTTCCGTCCCGTTCCGCCCATACGCGCAGTGTGAGTATGTCTGCTTCCTCAATAAATTTGCGGACATCCAGCTTCTGCAGGTCAGCAACAGTTTTGCAGCCTAACTTGTCCATCAGTTCATTAGTGCAGGCTATGGCTTCTTCCGTAGACCTCAAGAGGAAGCAGGGTTACACTTTCACCCCCAGCGGATTCGCCGAATATCGTAACGTTCTCGGGGTCGCCTCTGAAGTTCGCAATGTTCTCATGCACCCACTTCAACGCCATCATCTGGTCCATGAGGCCGAGATTCTGAGCGTCTGGGTAGTCTTTGCCGTCGGGGAGGTGAGACAGGTGGAAGAAGCCGAATACGCTGAGCCTGTACTCTATGGCAACGAGGATGACATCAGGATTCTCTCTGACGAAATTAGTACCCTCCTCACGAGGTTCTACTGTCCCGCCGTCGTCAGCTTTCCACACGTTGAGATACAGGCAGTCCTCACCCTGAACGTAGAGGGAAGCCCTCTGCCACTTGTCCTCCACCTGACATGGGCTTTTAGCGTTGTAGTACGCCTCATACACTCCGTCATCAGGGACAACATCAACGGGAGCCTTCCAGCGCAATTCACCTACGGGCTGCCTCCCAACTTGCCGTCAGTAATAATCTTCTTGTTCTCGCCGTATTGCGCCATCAGTGCCTCCTTAATCTCGCTGATTGGCCGCTCAGTTCGTGGAGCCTCGTAGACCTTCTTACCCTCAAAGTATGTAGCTTCAGGTTTGGCCGTGTGAATCTCCATAACTGGACAAGTCAATACGTCCTTGTTGAGAGGAAGTCCGCATACTTCCCGGCCCTTATGCTGCCCCGCTCGTCCTCAAGGAACATCTGCCGAGCACAATCGACCTCAACAAACGCTTCTGCACCCTCCTTGCTGCCTATATAGACGTACTTACCGTCCTTGACCGCAAAAGCCTCGACTATCTCGCTGCCTTCGGAAGTGAAAATCTTTCCGTAGACGACGAGGTCAGCTGGGGTTCTGGCGGTCTCCGCTGAACTGCAGGCAGAAAGACTCACAGCCGCGAGCACCACCAACAAGAGGCCGAGAAGTTTTCTGGGAATCCTCATAATTATTACCTCCTACAAAATATTATTCCCCTTGCTCTCTGGGAAGAGGGGGGAATTTTCGCAAGTCATTCTACACCTTCTCTTCGCTGCCCCAAGAAATAGAACATGTTCTATTTTTCGGAAAGTCTATATAATGTCTCCGAATAAGTCAGGAAAGAAGGCGTAACTTTATGAACACTACAGGACGGCCAAGAAAGATTAACGACAACGACAGCCGCAGAAAAATTATCGACTCCACAGTCAGAATCATCAAGCGCGACGGGGTCAAGAGCCTCACTGTCAGGAATATTTGTGCTGAGGCTGGTATCTCTATCGGGACGTTCTACCACTTCTTTGCGGACATGGATAATCTTATGATGAGCTTTATTGCTTGGCTGTCGTTCGGCGGGGCGGAACTTGAGACTCCTTTGAGCGACATTACCGGCAGAATTATAGAGCTGTACATGAAGCTAATCCGGCGGTATAAGGAATTTGGGCGCGATTTCGTCAGGAAGTTCTACGACCCGGAAAATTTCGTGCTCCCCGCGTATATCGGTGAGAAGAACGGGAATTTCCTTCATGATACGGTCATGGCCCGCAGTGAACAGGAAATCAATAACGCTCTCTCTGAGGGAATAATCACCCTCGATGACGGCATGACCGCACACAAGTTGGCGGGGGATATATCCACAATCATCAATGGGTGCGTGTTCGGGTGGTGCCTGAGCGACAACGTAGACCTTGAGGAAATAACATGCCGGATCATACGCAGCTACATGAAGAGTGCTGTGAAGTTAGGGTAATATCCCTCATTGTGATACTCCTCATCTTGGCCTCTAGTGCCTCCTGAATCTCGTCAAGTTTTCCGTCAAGAGCGGAGTGAATCTCCCTCCCGACCGGGCATTTCGGGTTAGGGTTCTCGTGAAACCTGAACAGATGACCCTTTACGCTCTCCACAGCCTCATAAATGTCGTAAAGGGTTATGTTCTCAAGACTTCGTGATAGGGTGATGCCCTTCTTCCCCCTGAAGACCTCAACGAGTCCGGCGGCCTTGAGCTGCAAAATTACCTGCCTGATGATTACTGGGTTGACCCCGACGCTTGAGGCCAGAAAGCTGCTCGTGATGGTGTGTTCACCAGCAAAGTAGTCTATGCAAGTCAGGATGTGTACTGCTATAGTGAACCTGCTGGAAACCTGCAAAGTCATTCCCCCTCAATGAGAATAACAGGCCCCCAGCATCCCCGCCGAAAGCCTGCCGCTAATGATACACTAATTCTCGATGTGCTATTTGCCGAACAGGGCCGCCGCAGTCATCCCAAGATATGCTTCTCCGCCATAGTCAGGGAATGCCGCTTTGACTGCTAAGATGAACTCCTCAAATGTCTTGCTGGTCTTGGCCAAGTCCAGAACTTTTTCGAGGTAGGCTACCTTCTGCGCAACTGCCTCTTTGCCTTCGGGAGCATTATGGCTCGTGAGGATGAGTGAGTAGCCTTTCTCCTGATAGCCTTTGAGCTCAGCTATTTCTGCCTCAATGTATGGGACTGAGGGAAGGATATTGTGAGTCTTTGACCCCATCATGTGTCTGTAGACGACGTTAATCGCCGGAACAGCTATGCCGTAATTCTCGCCGTCGGACTCATGAAGTATCACAAAGTCCAGCCCCGCAAGCGTCAAAGTCTGTCCCTCAGTGATGATCTCTGCGGTATTCGGGAGGTCGTCCGCAACTTTGTCGCCAAATGACTGAATGAAGTTCTGAGTCAGGCCCCAGACACTTCCGCCTTCAGCCCAGCTCTTGAGCGCACCTTCTGTGGCGTAAATCTTAACGTCGCCGTAGGACTTGTAGCCGTTCGGGTGATAGGACAGCAGAGCCGCAACTAATGGCTTCTCGAGGGACTTAATGTACTTGCTGACTGCCTCAACGTCTGGTTTGTATGCAGTGCTCTCAATCAGCACCAAGCCTTCAGGACTCTCGACTATGTAGCAGTAATCGTTCATGTTGTCGCCAGTTTCGAAGGCGTGAAGTTGTATTCTGCCGTTCTCGAACCCGTAAACATGCACAGCAGCACAGCCCGTCGAAGCAAGCACCATAACCGCCAATACTGCACAAAAAACTTTCTTCATATACTGTTACTCCTTTACCACAGAAATTCTCTGCTGTACGTGATTGCCCTTCACGGCCTCATCGACCACTGCCACAGCGTAATCTGCATAACTTATGATGCTTTCACCCCTAGAGTTCACCGTGAATTCCTCACCCGCGAGAATGTATTTGCCTGTGCGTTCACCGTCTGCCCTGAAGTCAGCAGCGGGGCTGATGAACGTCCAACGTACGTCATTGCGTTTGCGGAGGGCATCGAGTTCCTTGACCTGAGCCGTTGCTATGGGCTTGTAGTCCTCCGGGAAATTCGGTGTCTGGTAGAGCTGCACTGTGTGTTCAGGGTTGACGTAGAGGCTTCCTGCTCCCCCGACTACGAGAAGGCGTGTCTGGGTCCCCGACAGAGCGTCGCATATGTGCATGAGGCTGGGAGTGTGCATAGCGAGTGCTTCAGGTGTCCACCCTCCGTAGGCGTTGACCACGACATCAAAGCCCTTCAGGTCCTCAGCGGTAACCTCCATAATGTCCCGCTTGAGTGCGTGAGGTGCTGAAGTCTTGTTCTCCCCGCGAACTATTGCCGTAACGTCGAGGCCTCTGCTTACTGCCTCATCAGTGATTAACTTACCTGCTTTGCCGTTTGCGGATATTACTGCAAGTTTCATGAACATCATCCTTTGCGTAATGGTTTGTGTTACAACGCTGAACATTTTACGAGCCTCACTCTGTAATGTCAATCATTACAAGTATATCAATTTCTGTTCAGGGCCTGAGTGTTGTACAATACAAAAACTTTCAGCAAACAAGGGGGTAATATCTATGGGAATGACAATGACTCAGAAAATCCTAGCCGCTCATGCCGGCCTCCCCGAAGTCCACGCGGGCCAGCTGATTCAGGCAAAGTTAGACCTGGTTCTCGGCAACGACATAACCACGCCTGTAGCGATAAACGAGTTCGAGGCTGCAGGGTTCAGCAAAGTATTCGACAAGAGCAAAATAGTCATGGTCATGGACCACTTCGTCCCGAACAAGGACATCAAGTCAGCTACACAGTGCAAGCAGTGCCGGATGTTCGCGAAAAGGTTCGGCATTGACCACTATTACGACGTGGGCACAATGGGGATCGAACACGCTCTATTACCTGAACAGGGCCTCGTTGCTCCCGGTGAGGCGGTGATAGGCGCGGACTCCCACACCTGCACTTACGGGGCGTTGGGGGCGTTCTCGACCGGCGTGGGTTCTACGGACATGGGCGCGGCAATGTCTGCGGGGTACACGTGGTTCAAGGTACCTGCGGCGATTCGTGTGAACGTTACCGGCAAGAAGAGGCCTTACGTGTCGGGAAAAGACGTGATTCTGACTCTGATCGGCAAAATCGGCGTTGATGGTGCTCTGTACAAATCTCTTGAGTTCTCAGGGGAGGGCTTGAGTGAACTGACTATGGCAGACAGGCTCACAATCTCGAACATGGCAATTGAGGCGGGAGGGAAGAACGGAATTTTCCCGGTTGACGAGATTACTCGTGAGTTCCTGAAGGGCCGTGTTACCCGTGAATGGACAGCGTATGAGCCAGACCCCGACGCGGAGTATGAGCAGGTCATAGAGATTAACCTAGATGAAGTTGACTGCACTGTGGCCTATCCTCATTTGCCCGAGAACGCCCACCCAGCTCGTGAGGGTAAAGACATAACGATAGACCAAATCGTGATAGGTTCCTGCACAAACGGCAAGATTGAGGACATGGAGGCGGCCGCGAAAATCCTCAAGGGTCATCACTTGGCCGCTGGCGTTAGGGGAATAGTTATCCCTGCTACGATGAGCATTTACCGCGAGTGCATGAAGAGGGGCTACACGGATATATTCCTTGATGCCGGTTGCGTGGTGTCGACTCCGACTTGCGGGCCGTGTCTCGGGGGGTACATGGGGATTCTTGCGGAGGGTGAACGCTGTGTGTCGACGACCAACCGTAACTTTGTCGGCAGGATGGGCCATGTTAAGAGCGAAGTATATTTGGCTTCACCGGCAGTAGCTGCGGCTTCGGGCATAATGGGACATATCGCACATCCTGAGGAGGTAATGTAGAATGGCAGTTGCACACAAATACGGCGACCACGTTGATACGGACGTAATAATTCCGGCGCGTTACTTGGCCAGCCAGGACGAGAAGGAATTAGCTTCTCACTGCATGGAGGATATAGACGCGGACTTCCACAAGAAGGCGAAGGCCGGAGATATTATTGTGGCGGGTCTGAACTTCGGGTG
>JAFPZI010000212.1 GCA_017417365.1 Synergistaceae bacterium | reverse complement strand
CAGAGGACAATGAAAATGTTTGCGGAGGCTTGATGAAAAGATTGATTGAAGATTTGTGTGTGAGAGAATGCCAAAGATGACGGACAATTCAGCGATACTTCAGGAATATGTGAAACTTACGGAATTTCTCGGAATAGTCTTGGGCTCGGATTATGAGGTAGCCTTCTATGACCTTGCGAACCCGGACCATTCTGTGATTGCCATTGCCAATGGGTTCGTCAGCGGGCGCGAGAAGGGTGCTCCCTTAACGAATATGGCACTGTCGATCCTCAAGGATAAGAGCTACGAGGACAGCGACTACAGGATAAACAGTTCAGGGCTCTCGTTGATTACGGGCAAGAAGCTGCACTCAAATACTTTCTTCGTCAAGCATGAGGGGGAATTGATAGGGCTGTTGAGCGTGAATTTCGACGACAGCAGGTACAAGGCAGCAGCGAGCCAAGTAATGAGCCTCATCAACACCCAATACAGCGAGAAGCAGGAGGCCGTACCCAAGCCTATCGACACGGACGAATACAACACTCTTCCCGAAGCAGTAACGAGTGAGGCAGTAGCGCGGGAACTTGCGAGGAAGGGAGTAACTCCCGACAGGCTGACGCAGGAGGAACGCATAGAGATTATTGCGGCACTTGAGGCTCAGGGAATATTCTTGCTCAAGGGTGCGGTGAAGGACGTAGCTTCTGCCTTGAAGTGTTCACCTCCGAGCATTTATAGATATATTGCACAGCTTAAGACTTTGGGGGGGCAATGTCCCTCAGCTTCTCAGGACTGACGGCGTAATAGTGTGCTCTCTGTGGGTTGCGGTTGATGAGCCTCAATCCTCCCTGTATTATCTCACAGCTTAAGATTTGAGACGCTCCAAGTCCTCAAACGTGTCAATGTCTATCAGCTTCTCAGGATTGACAACGTAATAATGTGCTCTCTCGGGGTTACGGTTGATGAGCCTCAAAGCTCCCTTGTCCCCTGAGAGAGTTAGCAATTCCGGGAAGACCCGCGAAGAGAACACCGCCGGGTTCGATGGGTAATCACTGTAGGCACACCCGAAATCTTTACCCGAACACAGAAATTCCCTCACGAGTCCCGCAACATCCCGCCCCGGAAAGTTCGGCATGTCCCCCGCCAAGAACAATACACCGTCAAATCCCCCCCTCACACCTGCCTCACTCCCCAAGCGAACAGATGCCGCTATTCCCTCAGAGTGTGAGGCGTTCACGAGAAGCGAGACCCCCTCATGTTTGAGGCCTTCGGGACTCCGTACGGTCATGAAGACTTCTGCCCTTATCCCGTCAGACGCTAAGAGCCTCACTGCTTCCCTCAATGCCTCAAGTCCGTAACGGTACAGCTCCCTCCCGTGAAGTATTGCCCTCAGCTTGTCGGAACGGAAACGCCTAGAACTCCCCGAAGCCATCAGTACCAGTGCTATGCTTTTGCCCCTCTGCGCTGACAGGGAAGAGTATAGATTATTCCTGACGTACTTAATCGGTGTGGCCGGAAACTTCTTGTGAAGGGGCGTAAGGTAATAGTGTTCCGCTATGAAGTCAATGATTTCGGGCGTTACAGGTGAGGCTGGATCAAGCTCACTTGAGAGTCCGACTCTATGGCAGACTTCACCGAGCTTCCTGCCCAACGAGTGAAGACCCATAACTACGACAATCTCATTAACGTTCTCAGGAATCACCGGCTCATACTCCGCAGGAATCTTTAGGGGCCTGTGCCGAGAACCATCGGCTTCGACCAACACAACGTCATACTTCCCGCAAAGTTCCCGGAACTCCTCATCCCCCGGATAAGCCAGCTTTGTACCCTCAGGTCTGCCGATGTACGAGATATTCATTCTGTCCGGCATCGCGAAAATGTGCGTGGTAGTCGTGATACACACCCGCCCGCCTTGACCGTCAGCGAGGGACTCAATGTATGAGCTTTTCCCTCCTGCACCGACTACAGCAATCACCTTTGCCATAAGAAGTGTAACAACGCCTCAAGCACTCCGCCCCCGACAGCCAGAGCCTTATCGGACACAGTCAAGTAATCGGCCTTCCTTCCCCGCGGGTCAACGTCCCCGCACTTCATGCCCGCCTTGACCGTGAGGCCCGGAGCGAGAAGCCCCCTCAGCATTCCGCCTATTGCGCACACCACAGCTTGGCCGTCAACGAACCCCGCAATGTCCCCAGCCTCCACAATGTCCCCGATTTCCCTCGTGGGCGTGAAGACACCATCACACGGACACCTCAAGACTCGTTCCGACGAATAGCCGCCGATCTCTCCCGGGACTCCTGTGTTAGGGATTGCTGAAGCCCCGTAAGCATAGAGCACCCGCCCTAACGTGTGGCCTCGTTTGGTCTCCACCACAGCATGACAATCAACCCCCGCCGTGAATCCCGGACCGACCCCAACGACAACAGGGGCATCATTAATCTTTGTGCCTGTGTTGCGCTTGGCCAAGACCGCATCAACCAGAGCATCCGGCCTGAGTTCACACACTGCGCTTCCGTCAGGACAAACCAGCACCCCAGCGACCTCACCCCCAGCAACCCTCAGGGCCTCCGAAGGACTCTCGCAGAGCCTAGCCCTCAACCCCTCAACCTCACACACTCCTAGCCTCACTGCCTCAGAGAAGCTCACCGTGCGTCTTACCGTTGTTGGCTGTGGAATCTCGAGCATTACGACACGGAAATTCGCACGCATCAACCTCACAGCTATTCCTGTGGCCAAGTCCCCGGCCCCCCGAATACACACTAACATAGCTACTTCTTGGGCCTGTACGGAGTCCCGTCCATCGGTAATTTCGTGTGGAACTCGTGATACTTCGCGTAATATGCTCCGGCAACTGCGGGGGCTGTCGGGATTGTCGCAATCTCACCGATTCCCTTAGCTCCGTAAGCGAACGGCAGCAAGTCCTTCTTCTCGACGTATATCGCGTGAATCTCTGGAATGTCCGTAGCTCTCATTAGGCCGAGAGTCCCGAGCTTGGCCTTCGGTACGCACTCATCCAGCGGGAAATCTTCCGTGAGCGCGTAACCGAGTCCCATCAACACACCTCCCTCAATCTGCCCCTGAATTGACGCGGGGTTGACGACTTTACCCGAGTCGTGAGCTGCGTAGACCTCCGAGACCCTTCCGGAATCATCAAGAACCACAACGTGAGTCGCAAAACCGTACGCTACGTGGCTCTTGGGGTTGGGCTTGTCGGCTCCGAGCTTGTCCGTTGGGTCAAAGAACTCCGCGAAGAACTCACGCCCCTCAAGTTCTGCTAGGTCTCCGTTAGTCCGTGATAGTGCCTCCTTGACCTGCTCACCAGCCATCCTCACTGCCTCGCCGGTTATCAGTGTCTGGCGTGAACCCGAAGTTGTTCCCGAGTCCGGGGAAGTCTCCGTACTGCCGGGCATGAGACGCATTTTCTCGCGGGGAAGTCCTAACGTTGACTCTAGAATCTGCATGAACACCGTAGAACTGCCCTGCCCTATGTCGCTTGCTGCAGTGTACAGGCACAATATCCCGTCCTCAACCCTGAGCTTTGCGCGCCCTTTGTCGGGAAGTCCCACGCCTACCCCTGAGTTCTTCATTGCACAGGCAATCCCAGCATGAGTTATGTTGTTCTCGTAGGCCTCCTTCACCGCTAAAAGTGTCTCCTTTAGGGCGGTTGACTGGTCGGCAATCTGACCGTTAGGCAAGACTTTACCCGGCTCAATCGCATTCCTGTAGCGGATTTCCCACGGGGTTATCCCGACTTTCTCGGCCAAAAGGTTAATGAGCTGCTCTAATGCAAACTCGCTCTGACAGACTCCGAATCCCCTGAAGGCTCCCGCAGGCGGGTTGTTGGTGTAGTACCCGTAGCCGCGAATGTCTGTGTTCTGGTAGCAGTACGGCCCTACGGAATGTGTGCAAGCCCTCTCGAGCACCGGCCCGCAAAGTGAAGCATAGGCCCCAGTGTCAAAATATATCTCGCAGTCGAGGCCGGTGAATATTCCGTCCTTGTCGCACCCAAGAGTGAAGGTCCCGATCATTGCGTGGCGTTTTGGGTGGAAGTTGATTGACTCCTGACGTGAGAGCTTGACTTTTACGGGACGACGGCACTTCATGGCTGCCAATGCTGCGAGGTGCTGAACGGATACATCTTCCTTCCCTCCGAACCCTCCGCCGACTAATGCATTCTCGACAACGACGCGTTCAGGTGTCTCACTCCAGCCGAACATGTACGCTATTTCCTTGCGGGTGTCGTAAGTCCCTTGGTCCGACGAGAGAACCTTTACCGAGCCCCCGTCCTTGTATGGGAAGGCCACTGCGCATTCTGGCTCAAGAAATGCGTGTTCGGTGAAGGGTGTCGTGAAGGTCCGGGTAACCGTGAATGCTGAGTGTTCTAGTGCCGTCTTAGCGTCCCCGCGAGTAACGTGCCTCGACTGGCAGAGGTTGCCTTTGCTGTGGACTAGGGGAGCGTCAGGGGCTTTGGCCTCGTCAATATTTCTCACTGGGTCAAGGGGTTCGTACTCAACCCTAACGAGTTTCTTGGCAGCCTCTACGATTTCGCGCGTCTCACCAACAACTAGGCACAAAGCATCACCAACACAGCGCGTTATGCTTCCCTCAGCTATGAACACGTCCCAATCCTGCTGGATATGCCCGACCTTGTTGACCGGGACATCTTCGGCCCTCAAGACCGCGAGGACCCCGGGCAGTCTCTCAGCTT
>JAFPZI010000211.1 GCA_017417365.1 Synergistaceae bacterium | reverse complement strand
TCGGGCATTGATGGGTCATAGGCAAAAGTTGTGTGCATGAAGCCTTCTACTGCGTCGCCTCCGAGAGTTACAATTTCGGGGTTGTCCATAGCGTCTGCACCGATGAAGCGGAAGGTTGCGCCGAGTTCTTTGGCCTGCTTGAGGACGATTGCACCCTCAGCGAAATACGCCGGAAGGAAGACTATATCCGGGCCAGCCTCCATAAGGCTCGTGAGCTGTGCGGTAAAATCGGTGTCTCCAGTCTGGTACATGAGGCTTGCTACGATTTCTCCGCCCATTTTCTTGTAGGAGTCCCTGAAGAATTTTCCCAGACCCACGCTGTAGTCGTTGGACATGTCCACGAGGGTAGCTGCCTTCTTGAACCCGAGATTACGGAAAGCGTAAGTAGCTGCACCTGCTCCCTGAAATGGGTCAATGAAGCACACACGGAAGTAGAATTTCTTGTCCAGAGTTACGAGCGGGTTAGTGCATGACGTTCCGATTACGGGGATTCCGGCTTTCTCCGCGACTTCACCTCCGGCCATAGCCAGCGATGAACCGTATGTGCCGATGATTGCGCAGACCTTGTCATTCTCGATGAGGCGGGTTACTGCGTTTGCGGCCTCGACCTTGTCGGACTTGTTGTCGACAATCACGAGTTCTACCTTCTTGCCGAGAATCGTCGGGTTGAGGGTGTGAGCTAACTGTGTGCCCTCAAGTTCAAGCTGTCCACCGAAAGCGTTCTGGCCGGTGAGGCAGTTGAAGACTCCGATTCTGATTACGTCGTCGTCAGCACAAGCCATAGTGCCAAGCATGAGCACCAACATTAACGCTGCTAGAAATTTGCGCATGAATGAATACAACTCCTTTAAGTATTGTGAAATGTGCGAAAATTATATCACGCATTAGACTTTTCTCATCTTTGCGTTGGCTCCATCAAGAAGGCCCGCGTACATTCGTGGACTTTCCCCGCGAGTAAGCTGAAGGAGGCCAATCTTGATACGTCGCACACCCTCAGCGCGGCTAGCCCTCAATCCCCAGCATAGACCTGCGCCTCATGAATAACTCCTCCTACTCTGCAAGTTCTGGTGATACCCTGAGAGTCCCGGGATTCGTGTAGGTAACCAGCGCAACAGTCCCGGGAACTGAGCGCACGTATTTGCGTTCTGTGTAGTCGATTGGGACGCTCCCCGAGCCTTTCCCTCCCGAATGAGCCGCCGCGAGTCTTGCAGCATACTCCAGAACTCCCCGCTTCTCCCCCTCCAAGTCCTGACGCTTGACACCCCGAATAATCACGTGAGCCCCGGGCAGTTCGTGAGCGTGGAGCCAAATATCTTCAGGGCGTGCGGTCTTTAGGGTAACGTACCTGTTGCCTCGGGCTGAGAGTCCCACGAGGATATTCACGCCGTCTTTCGTGAGGCTCAGGTGTGGAGGCATATCGGGTTTGGACTTTTTGCGCTTGGGTGAGGGTTCTTTGTGTTCGGGGGAAATCATCTCGTCTAAATCCTTCAGGGCTTGGCCGAAATTCTCTGGGTCATCGATTGACGCAAGGAACTCGTGCTGTTCGTTGAGTTCGCGAATTGACGACTTCACCGCCTCAAGGTTCGCATTAATCTCGTCGGGATTGCCCTTAGCCTTACGGTAACGCTTGAAGTAACGTTCCGCATTCCTTGAGGGTGATAGCTCAGGGTCAAGGGCTATAGTGAGTTCTTGGCCGTCCCAGTTTGTGAGGGTGATAGTGTCCGCTCTCTTGGGTATCTCGTAGATGTGGCTCAAGATTGCTTCTCCCTTAACCCTGAAGATTTCTGCCTCCCTGCATTCTTTGAGCTGCTTTAGGAGTCCGTCCCTGTGGCGTTCACGTGATTTCACGGCCCTCTTGAGCTTCGCGTCAATCTCGTGTAACTTCTTCTCGCGCCCCTTCCTGAGCAATGGCAGTAACACTCCGTGCCTCGATGCCCTGAGTGAATCATGTCCGAGCGTCCTGACTTCGGGCAGAGCGAAATCTATTCTGGTCATGTAGCCATTCTTGAGGATTACCCCGCACATGACTTCGGAGTCCGGGTCCGTGAGCTTGGCCAGTGCCGACAGCCATGCTATAGCGTCGTGTTCGTCCCAATGGGCATTGATTAACCTCGCTAAGGGCCGACCGATTCCCCGCAGGTTCTGCACATCCTCGAACTTCAGAGCGCGAATAGTATTCAGGTCAATCCCCTCGAACACTGGAGGAGGAGTGTAGCTGTGGCCGGGCAAAATCGTCCTGAAACGATTAACGTCGGGTGTTGAGTGCCTTGCTGCCTCGTCAATCTTCCTGTTCTCGTCAAGAAGCAAAAAGTTCGCCACAGGTTCCGTAATCTCTAACACAAGGTAGTAATTCACGCTGAGTCCCGCCGAGACCCTCCGCCTGGCACCAAGCTCAATCACTCGGTCATTGTTTATCTGCCTCACGGAAAATATTTCGCCCCCGTGCGTTAATCTGCTCTTCATGGCCTCATTGATAGACGCTCTCGACGGAGATATTTCCCTGAGTGCGTTAATCTCGCTCGTGGAAGCCGTGCACAGTCCGGCCCCCCCGGAAGCCCACGAGAGAAGCAGCCATCCTTCACCCGAAAACTTGAGGGCAGTCCAAGAGTCTCCGCCCTCAATACGGTTGACCCGCAGAGGCAGAATTTTTCGTAATGCCCCCGCGAGTCCCGTGATATATTCTGGTCCGAAAGCCATAGTGTTATTGTCTGAGGAGTGAAAGAATTGTGCTGCTCTGAATCTGGTTTGCCTGTGCTAGCATAGCAGAATTTGAGTTCATGAGAATCTGCGTCCTCGTGAAGTTCATTATCTCCGTCATGTAGTCCGTATCGCGTATCCTGCTGTTTGCGCCCACGAGTGCTTCAGTCTCGTCGGTCAGGTTGCCTATGTGGTGCTCGAGCCTGTTCTGAGCTGCACCTAACTTGGCCTGCTGCATGGATACTTTGTCGATAGCCGCATCAATTATCGATGTTGAGTAAGCAGCACGTTCACGGCTCATTACGTTGACCCTGTCGAGGCCGAGAGCGTGAGACCTCATGTCGCCGATTGAGAGCATAACGTCGTCGCCCTCACTGCCTCCCGTCTGGAAGATAGTTGTGTTGTCGGCCAAGTGAAGAATTACGTCGGTGCCGTTGTTCTGAGTTGTGTCGTCGAGGACGAAATTCCCTGTGCTGTCATTCCACGCCACATTTATTCCCAGCATGGGGTCAAACTCAACGTCGATGTTCTTGTGAATAACGCCTACCATGACGGGGCCGGTTATCCTGACGTTCTGAGCTATCGTTGTGCCGTCGTGAGCGTCCTTCACGGTAACTTCGTACTTTGTCTCGTCTGAGGCCTGTATCGTGTTAAGTGATAATGCCGTGAGCACGTCCTCATTTCCCGAGAGCGTAATTTCTCCCTTCTTGCCCGCGAGAACGGAGCGTATCACGATAGTTCCTTCTGCAGCCTCGAAGCCCGGAGTATCTGCATCGACGAATGACGCGAATTTCCCGGTCTCATCGACGTACTGAGCCTGCCCGAGACCGTTGGCCACAGCGTCATTGAGTTTGCGGGTGAGGTCGTTAATCGTGTCCTCGCCGTAAATAGTTATTCTGGCTTGAGTGCCGTCGCCCTGAGTGAGCGTTAATTCTTTGGGCTGCTCAAGGATATACGCGCCGTCGTCCGTCCAGAATCTATCTATGTCGCGAAGCCTTGTGCCTCCGTCCGCAACTTTTCCGGCATACTCAACATCAATAGCCGCGACGAAAGAGTCCGTGCTGGGGTCAAGCTGCCCTCCTGAGGCCGTGCTCCTGAACATGCTGTTAGTCTCGAGGGTTATCGTTCCCTGAGACACAGCCCCGTTGTCGCCGTTCACGAAGAACTGCCTGAAGTCCAGCTCCTTATCGTGCACTGCGTCTCCGTTCAGGAAGTACTGCACGGAATTTCCCCCGAAAGCTCCTCCTAGCCGGTGTTCAGGGTCAGTAGTGTCGCCGACTGTGGAGATGCCGAGCTGTATTGGGTTGTCGTTGCCGCTGGACTCCGCACCAGCCTTGACGGAATACACGAACTTTGCGCCCTTCTCGATGGGGGTTATGCCGTTTTCCCCGAGCGATATGGTTACCGAAGGACTGTCGCTTGTCCCTCCGAATAACTTGCTGAGATTCACTGTGTTCGGAGCGTCTCCGTCTGGTCCCATGCTGAGAATGATATTGTCCTGAACTGCCGAAGAGCTCACGCCGTCCTGAGAGAGTTTGCTTGCCTTAGCTGAGAGGGTTACTGTGTTGTTCACAGCGTCGATTGACTTGACCTCGAAGAGTATGCTTGCGTTGTCCATGTTCTGCTCTCCGACCTCGAGTGTGAAGACCGAGTCGGCCCCGATGATTTCGGATTCGTTCTCGGTAATCGATGATACGGGCCCGGCACCGAGCGCGTCAGTCTCGTAGGTAATTCTCAGGCCGGGAGCTTCGCCGCTTAGTGTTCGTGCGTTGAGGGTAAGTGCACCGCTCTCACTGTCCGCCTCACCAAAACCTGAGAGGGTTATTCCCTTCTCACGGGCCGCCGCAATAATCTCATCCTTCACGCCCACAAAGAACTTCCCGTTCTCCCCGTCAGTCCGCCCCTCGAAGAACGCAGACTGATCCGCCGCAGTAGTTGTGCCTCCAGCCTCAGAGTTCCCGAACAGGTCAGAGCCTGAGACGCTCCAGAGCTCCACGCCGTCAGTAGTCGATACGGTTATCTTGTGCACCGGCGAGCCTATGCCGTCCTGAAACGTAATCTCAGTGTCAGTGCTGCTCACAGTTCCGCCCAGACCGTAAGACCCAGTGAGGACACCTTCAGTTCCCGCCTCAGCCTCAGAAAGACTAACGGTGTACTTCCCTGCCATGATGCCCTCAGCGGATACGTCATTGACCCCGACGGCACTATTCACAGCTTTTCCCGAGACCGCGTCATCCTTCCTGACTCTGAATATCCCGCTCTTCTGGACTTGTGCTTTGCCGGCCTCAGCCCTGACGTTGATTCTGTAGTTGCCGTCGAGAGCGTATTTCTGCCCGTAATTGTCGATTGACCGAAGCCCGCCGTTGACGATGGCCTTGACCTTGTCGCTTGTGCTGCTCCAGAGTACTGCGCTGTCCCCGCTGAGAATATTTTTGCGGTTGAACTGGGTGTTGTTGGCTATGCTGTTGATCTCGTTGCGAATCTCGTTAATCTCTACCTGAATGTAGCTCCTATCCTGCTGGGTGAGAACGTCATTAGCCGCCTGCACAGTCAGTTCACGCATCCTCATTAACATGCTCTGAGTCTGGTCGAGTGCTCCTGTGGCTGTCTGAATAAGGCTTATTCCGTCTTGGGAGTTGTTGAGGGCCTTCTCCATTCCGCCGATTCTTGAGCGCATGGTCTCACTTATCGCAAGTCCGGCTGTGTTGTCAACGTCGGCTATTTTCGTCCGCAGTCCAGATGATAATTTTTCTAGGGAGCGTTTCATCGCCAGAGAGTGCTTCTGCATGACCCTGTGCCCGAGCATTGCGGTCATATCGTGGTTCATTATCATTGACATGCTGTAATCACCATCCTTAGTGTGTAAAATCTCTTCCCTGAATAAAATACCCCCCGGCATCACGGGCTCTGGGAATCCGCAAATGCGGGGGGAAGGAACAATCTATACTGTTATGTCGAGCCTTCGGGAAGTCCTGATTGCCGAGCTCCTGAACTTCCGTATAAACCCGACTACGTTATCTGGAGGAACTTTTCGCACTACAGTCCCGTCCTCAGTGTTTATCACACTTACCTGAACAACCGCAGCATCCTCTATGACCTCGTACTGAAGGTGCCGCCTCTCTCCGACTTTGGCCAAGATTTCTTCACGTTTCTTCTCGGCCTGTTCGTCTGAGCTGCGCTTCTCCTGATTCTGCTTCAGGTCCCTGCGCTGTGCTTCCAGTTTTTCCCTGAAGGACTCATCAGGTGCATCACTAGTGCGGCCAAGTGTTTTGGTCTTGATTACCCGCTGCCGTTCTTCTACAGGGGTTTGCTGAGGGATCGGGATTGCGTCTGGATTCATCCCGCTTTCATGCAAGCCGCCTGCCTTCCGTCAGTCAACCCGAAGCGTATATATCAAAATAGGGGAAGAGGAGAAATTCCCCCCTGCCCCCATTGAATGCTTATTACGCGTAAGAAAAATCTTACAGGTTAAACACTTTGACCTGATTTCAACTAACGGATCAGGCTAAGGACGTTCTGAGGCTGCTGGTTTGCCTGCGCGAGCATGGAGTTACCAGCCTGAAGCATGATGTTGAGCTTCGTGAAGTTCATCATTTCCTTCGCCATGTCCGTATCGCGGATTCTGCTCTCTGCGCTGGTCAGGTTCTCGCTGGCCGTCGTCAGGTTGCTGGCGGTGTACTCTAACCTGTTCTGGTAGGCTCCGAGATTGGCTCTCTGTGTGCTTACCTTGTCGATTGCGTTGTCGATGATGGTGATTGAGCGTGCGGCTCTGTCGTGGCTCATGACGTTAACGCCGTCGAGTCCGAGTGCGTGGCTCCTCATGTCTCCGATGTTGAGCGCGAGGTCTTCGCCTTCGTTTGCGCCGATCTGGAGTATTGTTGTATTGTCGGACAGGTGGAGTGTGGTCTCCTCAGTCGCTGACGAGTACACAAACTTCTTGAGGTTGTCGTTCCACGAAGCACTAATGCCGCTAAGTTCGCTGAACTCAACGTCTACGTTGTCGTCAATGAGGCCCCTCGCCACGTTGCCGGTGATCTTCACGCCCTGCTTGAGGAGTTCGCCTGTGTGAGCGTCCTCAACGTCTACGGTGAAGCTGGTCTCCTTGGACTTCTGGATAGTGTTCAGTGAAAGCGCGTTAAGAAGGTTCTCATCGCCGGAAAGCGTGATTTCTCCGCTCCTGCCGGGCACTACTGAACGGATCAGGAACGTGCCGTCAACTGACTCGGAGTTGGTGGTTGAGCCGTTGCCCACAAACGTTACGAACTTCGTAGCGTCGTCAACGTACTTGGACTGGCCGAGCCCCTCAGCTACTGCGTTATTGAGCTTCTCTGCAACTTCGTCGAGGGTGTCATTCGCATAGAGCGTTACGCTTGCGGTGTTGCCGTTGCCCTGGTTCAGCGTGATGGTCTTTGCGTCGTCGAGCATGAACACGCCCTCAGAGTTCCAGAACTTGTCGAGGTCGCGGAGCTTGGTGTCGCCTGTTGCAGTCTTGCCGATATAGGCCGCGTCGAATTTGGCGAGGGTTGAAGCGGGGTCAGTCGATGCACTTGCGAGTGCGCCGGTCTCACCCATGTTGAACCTGCTGCCGGTCGACATGATGATGTCGCCCTCAGTTACGGTGCCGGTCTTCTCGTTCAGGTAGAAGTTCTTGAAGTGAATCTCAGTGTCCGCAAGATTGTCGCCGTTGAGGGTGTAGCCGAGCGTCTCTCCGTTGTAGGGGCTGTCGTCCCACTTGTCGCCCCAAGAGCTGTCCAGTGTGCCGGAGATGTTGACCTGAATCGGGTTTGCGTTGGAATCCTCTGTCTGCGAAGTAACGAAGTACACGAACTTTGAGCCCTCAGAGATGGGTGATATTCCATAGGTATCAGGACCATACGCATCACTAAGATTAATGCTGACTGAAGGTTCATCCGTAGAGCCGCCGAAGAGCTTATCGAGGTTCACTGCGGTATCCTGAGGTGCGCCGTCAACCAAGCTAAGAACGATATTGTCCTGAGTAGCTGTGGAGTTCACGCCGTCCTGCGATAACTTTGTGGCTGTGGCCTTGAGGGTTACCTGCTGGTTGACCGTATCGAGGTTGGTAACTTCGAACAGGATGCTTGCGTTCTCCTGAAGGTTGTCGCCGACTGCAACGGAGAATATGCTGTCTGCTGCAACGGGTGTCGCCTCATTGACTGTAACAGCAGTTGTGGGGTCCACGCCGGGTGCAGTGGTCTCGTAGGTGATCTTGATTCCGGGTGCGGTGCCGTTCTTGGCTATCGTACGGAGACTGAGTGCGCCGCTGTCTGAGTCTGCATCAGCGAAGCCGTCAAGGTTGATTCCCTTGGCCGCAGCTGCTGCGATGATCTCGTCCTTGACGCCCACAAACGACGGGCCTGCATCAGCGTTTGCCGAAGTACGTCCCTCAAAGAATGCCGACTGGTCAGCTGCTGTAGTTCCTGCTGCGGGGTCTGCTGCCTCAGCGTACTTGAACAGGTCGGAGCCGGTCGTTGACCAAATTTCTGTGCCGTCCGTCGTGGAGACCGTGATCTTGGTTACGGGTGCACCGATGGCCTCAGCGAAAGTAATATCGCTGGTAGTATCGTTCATTGTGCCGCCGAGACCGTAAGAGCCGGTAAGAAGTCCTACTGCATCATCAGCTGCTCCAGCACCGGGGTTAGAGGCCGCAAATTCCAGTTTGTAGCTTCCAGCCGCTACGTTGCTCACTGAAACGTCGGTTACGCCGAGATCCGTGTTGATGGACTTGTTGATTACGACATCATCATGCTTGATCTTCATGATGTCGGACTTCTGGACTTCGCCCTGGCCGGGGTCTGCCTTCACGCGAATCTTGTAGTTGCCCTCGACTGAGACTTTCTGGCCGAACTGGTCGGTCTTGCGGAGTCCGCCGTTGATGATGGCCTTAGTCTCGTTGTTGTCGCTGCTCCAGAGTGCCGCTGCGTCGCCGTTGAGGAGCTTCTTCTTGTTGAACTGGGTGGTGTCGCCGATGCGGGTGATCTCGTCGTTGAGCTGGTCGATTTCAACCTGGATGTAGCTTCTGTCCTGCTGAGTCAGGGTGTCATTGGCGGCCTGAACTGACAGTTCACGCATTCTCTGGAGAATTGAGTGGGTCTCCTGCAATGCGCCTTCTGCTGTCTGAATGAGGCTGATACCGTCCTGAGTGTTGGCTACGGCCTTGTCGAGTCCGCCGATTTGTGCGCGCATCTTCTCGGAGATGGCGAGTCCTGCTGCGTCGTCTGCTGCGGAGTTGATGCGGAGTCCGCTGGAGAGTTTGGCTATAGACTTCTGCAGGGTGTTGCTGGTACCGTTGACGATGTTATACGTCTGGAGTGCCGGTATGTTGTGCTGAATTACCATTGACATAATACATAACCTCCTTGTGTTATTGCCGTCTGCCCCTATCCCTTCCGTGTGCAAGGGGCTTGTGGTAATGGTTGGCCCTCACTGGTTCTGAGGGTAACTGTGCCTCTTCCTGCCGGAGTGTGTACCGGGAATGTGCCTTCACGCCTGAACGCTCGCGCTCGTCCTGATGTGCGGTGTCTCGGTGCACGGAGGTCTGGCGGGAGTTGGCGGTGCGCTTGTTGCTAATAGTAAACCTTATATCCTTATCGCGAAAAGGTTTCAACTTGTTGTGGCCTTACGGGCCTTGTTGGTGTTCATTCACATTTTCGGTGAGGGTTAGGGATGACTTTAGCGGGAGTGAAAATTTTGTGTGAGGGAATACGTATTGGGAAGCCGCCCTGTAGTATTTGTGGTGAGGCTTGCAAGGAGACACCCCCGAGTAGCCTATCTTGGGTGAAAGGAGGTGAGAACGTGAGGACATTAATAAAGCTCCTAGAGGTCCTAACAAACCTCATCAGAGCTATTACGGAATTAATCCGTGAAACCAAACGTTAATCCTATCCGAAAGGGTTGCGCTCTGAGGTTGGGATCGCAACTCCCCGCTTCAGTGAGCCCATTATTCGCTCCGTCCTAGATCCCCGGGACGGATTTATTATACACTACTCACCTCCACAAAAGCTAACACCCTACGATAATAAAATATTTTACTATTTCACCCTCTCGTGAATCACAACATGTGGTATCATTTCCATACCCTGTATATATTTTTCTGGTATTAACCCAAATCTTTCACTCATTATTACTCTCTTAAGGAGGAGATATTTTCATGAAGAAACGTTTAGCTTATCTCGTCGTGCTCTGTCTGCTGATAACTTCCTCAACAGCTTGGGCCGCCTTCACTCCAGGCACCTACGAGGGTGAGGGCAAAGGCTACAGTGAGACCGCTCCCGTTAAGGTCAAGGTTACCGTAGACGCTGAGAAGATTACCGCCGTAGAGATCGACGCTCCCGAAGAAGTCCCGTTCGGAGTCCCTCAGTTCGGCAACTACGGAGGACAGCTCATCGGCAAGAGTGAGGCAGTCATTGACGCAGTCTCCAATGCCACTATGACCCGCAACGGAATCGTCGAGGCCGTCAAGAATGCCCTCGCAAAAGCACGCGGTGAGTCCACAACCAACACCGCCCCAGTGTCCTTCACCCCCGGCACATACACTGCCACTGCCGACGGCTACAATGGACCAGTTACCGTGAAAGTTACGTTCGACAAGGACAAGATTACCGCCCTCGAAGTTGCCTCACACACCGAGACCGCCCACGTGGGAGATATTGCGTTCACGATAATGATTCCCGAAATGCTCCAGGCTAACGGCTCAGGTGTCGACGCTGTGTCAGGCGCAACCTTCTCAACTCGCGCACTCCGCAACGCCGTCAATGCCGCAGCAGAACAGGCCAAGTGCACCAACCTCGACGCGTTCAAGGCCGCAAAAGTTGCACGCGCCCCCGAAGCTCCCATAACCCTCACGTATGACGTGGTCATAGTCGGTGCAGGAGGAGCAGGAGTCGCCGCAGCAGCTCAGGCAGCACAGGACGGAAATACCGTGCTCATCATCGAGAAGAACGCTGAAGCAGGAGGCAATACCCTAGTTTCCGGCGGACAGTATCAATCAGTCATGCCCTACCTCGTGTGGGACCCCAAGAACCCCGACGCTACTACGGGAGTCTATGCGTTCAACGGCCAGACCTACGAGAAGGTCAAGAGCGTACCGGGCTGCATCAATGAGCTCAAGATGATTCTCAACTGGAACGAGGCACCCTTTGACGCGTCTTACTACGAGACCCACGAATACGTCGCAGGGGACGCTGCAGAGCTATCGAAGCACGGTGTACACGCTGAATACCTTCCCGTACTTCAGGCACTCAAGGCCGAAATCAAGGAGTATCTTGCTTGGGCACAGCCTAAACTCGACGCAGGAACCCCAGAGAACCAGCTCGCATTATTCTCAACCCTCAACCTTCACATTTTCCAGACATATTACGGCGGACTCAGGCAGAGTGCTGACAAGAAGACATGGATTTACGGAGATGTTCAGCTCGTCAAGCAGTTCATAGAGCAGGCTCAAGGGCTCAAAGAATGGCTCGAAGCTATGGGCGCAACCTTCCACGAGGACACTCAGCAGACGTTAATCGGTGCTCTGTGGTACCGTGAGAATGAGTTCATCGGTGCTGAGGTCGACACTGACGGAGACGGCAAGAAGGAAAACTACCCGGGACGCTGGGGAACATACTTTGTTGCTCCGATTACTGCAATGCTCAAGGCCAACCCGGCGAATAAGATTTTGTTGCGCACTACGGTTACTGAGCTCCTCACTGAGGGCCGCAAAGTTATCGGCGTCAAGGGAAAACGTTACGACGGCACAGAAGTTACGGCTTATGCTGCGAAGGGCGTGATACTCGCTACGGGAGGCTACGCGGCTAATCTCGTCAAAGTTGTTGAGGAGAATGTGTATTGGTCCCCCGAGTACGTCTCGACCTCGACCAAGACCACAAACCGTTCATCACTTCAGGGCAACGGAATAACTATGGCTGAGGCAGTCGGAGCGGCGGCTACTGGAATGGGCTTCACTCAGATGATGCCGATTTCGTGGATTGACAACGGAAATCTTGCCTTCGGAGGCGGAAATTACGCTTGCTGGATTTCTCCCATAACCGGCCGAAGATTCGTAGATGAAGGGTCTGAACGCGACGTGCTCTCTCTTGCTGAGTTCAGGAACGGAATGGATTACAGAGGCAGCAAAGGAGTCTTCCTCGAGTTCTACAACGCTGAACAGAAGATGCCTGCACCGACTCAGCTCCCACCGACCGGAGATTTCCCGGGACGCTACTACAGAAGGAAGATTGCGGAACTCCCGGCACTTTTCGCGGAGCTCGGCGTTAAGGCTGACCCCAAAGTCGTAATCGAGACAATCAGGGCCTACGATAAGGCAGTCATGACCGGCGGAGAGTTCCCGGATGTCGGCAAGGCTATAGCTTCCCGTCCTGTGGGCAACGTCAAGAGGAACCCCGACGGAAGCTACAACGTCGACAGCTATGACCTCGATAATACTGTAATGACGATAAGGCTTCTCGCTCCCAGCACTCATCACACTATGGGCGGGCTTGTCGTTGACTTGGCCAGGCACGTAATGACTAAGGACGGCAGGATTATTCCGGGACTCTATGCTGCCGGTGAAGTTACTGGAGGCATTCACGGAGGCAACAGGCTCGGAGGAAACGCAATCACCGAAATCTTTGTGTCCGGCAGAATTGCTGCACAGTCCCTCAATGCTGACCACAAATAACGGCAATATTACTCACACCAGATAAATATATACTGCGGGCAGTTGGTTGATTATGACTGGCTGCCCCTATTGTATAATTCTCGCATTCACAAATCATCTCAAGGAGGAATTTAGCATCATGATGAAATATCTTCAGAGGATAGGCCGCTCGTTAATGCTGCCTGTTGCCTGTCTTCCTGCTGCCGGAGTTCTCTACGGTATAGGTTACTGGATTGACCCTGTGGGATGGGGTTCGAACAGTATTTACGCAGCGTTCTGCATCAAGGCTGCGAGCGCGATAATCGACCAGATTCCGTTACTGTTCGCAATCGGTGTGGCTATCGGAATGGCCTCAGAACAGGACGGTACTGCGGCACTCGCTGGACTGGTCTCGTGGCTGATGATTACGACTCTGTTGTCCCCCGGTGCAGTTGCTATGTACGGCGGGGTTGACGTGTCGAAAGTTCCTGCGGCCTTCGGGAAAATTCAGAATGCGTTCATAGGGATCTTGGCCGGACTAATCGGGGCAGGGTGCTACAACAAGTTCAAGGATACCATGCTTCCCGACTGGCTTGCGTTCTTCTCGGGGCGTCGATGTGTGGCAATAGTAACGGCGTTCGCTTCGGTGGTCGCTGCTGTGATTCTGTACTACGTTTGGCCTCTGGTCTACGGGTCCCTTGTGCAGTTCGGAATGTCGATAGTTCAGCTCGGGCCTCTGGGTGCTGGAATGTACGCGATGTTCAACAGGGCACTAATACCGTTCGGACTCCACCACGCCCTAAACGCGGTGTTCTGGTTCGACACTGCCGGGATTAACGACTTGAGCAACTTCTGGACGGGCAACGGGACACTAGGTGTTACGGGAATGTACATGACTGGGTTCTTCCCCGTGATGATGTTCGGTCTAGTCGCTGGAGCCTACGCAATGTACAGAGCCGCAAGCCCTGCCCGCAAGAAGAGTGCCGCAAGCCTCCTTATGGCCGGTGCAATAGCGTCGTTCTTCACGGGAATAACTGAGCCTATAGAGTTCTCGTTCATGTTCCTTGCTCCGGGACTGTACCTGCTTCATGCGGTCCTGACGGGAGTATCTGCCGTAGTGTGTGCGTATCTGCCAGTTCGCTGCGGGTTCAACTTCAGCGCGGGAATGGTTGACTGGATTCTGAGCTTCAAGGCACCGATGGCGGTCAATCCATGGATGATTATCCCGATAGGCCTAGTGTTCGCGGTGGTCTATTACGTGTTGTTCACATGGACAATCAAGAAGTTCGACCTGCGGACACCCGGACGTGAGGTAGAGGAATTTCACGTTGCGGCGGCGGCTCCCCTGAAGAATAACGACTTCACGACTATGGCACACATAATTCTTGAGGGTCTCGGCGGTCCTGACAACATAACAACCTGCGATTACTGCGCTACAAGGATACGTGCGGAGGTCAAGGACTACGTTTTGGTGAATGAGAAGCTGATAAAGTCCTCAGGAGTTCCCGGAGTTGTGAGGCCTTCAGAACACAGCGTGCAGGTCGTCGTAGGGACGAAAGTACAGTTTGTGTATGACGAGATGAAGAAGTTATCGCAAGCTCTGAGATGAGAATCTACGTAACTCGGAATTACGATGAGATGAGCAGGAAGGCGGCAAACATAATTTCTGCTCAGATTATCCTGAAGCCCGATTGTGTGTTAGGCCTAGCTACAGGCTCGACACCTCTCGGGCTTTACCGTCAATTGGCGGAATGGTACAGGAAGGGAGATCTTGA
>JAFPZI010000210.1 GCA_017417365.1 Synergistaceae bacterium | reverse complement strand
CACCCACCCGCGGAAGGCCCAGCCTGTAGGGAAAAACAGGCAACAAACCTTAAAGGAGGTATATTCAAGAAGAAAGTTTTAGCGTTAGTGTTAGTGTTATCGTTCGTGTTCGTTGGGTGCGCCTTCGCCGAAGACAAACCTGGTAAAGGTATCACCATCGGCGTAGTCTACAAACAGTCTGGCAACCCCTACTTCCAGGCCGGTGTCGCTGGATTCCAGAAGGCCGCTGATGAACTCGGCTTCTCCTTCATGCACGACGGACCAGACGACGGCAGCTCCGACGGCCAAATCCGCATCATCGAAAACTACATCGCTCAGGGCGTAGACGTACTCTGCATCTCCGCTAATGACCCCGCATCCCTCGTTGACGTATGCAACGAAGCCAGAGAAGCCGGAATCAAAATCGTTACTTGGGACGCTCCAGTTGACCCGGAAGGCAGAGACCTCGACGTTGAACCAGCAAGCGCAAAAGTTATCGCACTCACTCAGTTAGACTCCATCGTCAAATCCATCGGCGGTAAAGGCCAAATCGCTATCCTCTCCGCTATGGCCACAGCTCCTAACCAGAACCTCTGGATCTCATTCATGACAGAAGCACTCAAGAGCGGAGACCCCAAGTACAAAGATGTTGAGTTCGTCGGCGTGGTCTATGGCGATGACGAATACACTAAGTCCTTCAACGAAACTCAGGCTCTCCTCGAACAATACCCTAACCTTAAGGGCATTATCGTACCCACAACAGTCGGTGCCCCGGCAGTCAGCAAGTGCATCATGGACGCAAAACGCAGCGTCAAAGTTACCGGCCTCACACTCGCCTCAGACATGAAGGAGTTCATCGACAAAGGCATTGCTGATGAGACCTTCCTCTGGAATCCCACCGAACTCGGTTACGCAGCTTCCTATGCGGCCGTCGCTTTCGTCAAAGGCACACTCACCGGCAAAGAGGGAGAGACCTTCTCCGCTGGCTCAGTAGGCACCCTCACCGTTGAGAAAGCTGCTGACGGCGGCACTATCAGCTTCCTCAACAAACTTAACGTCTTCAACAAGGATACCGTTGACGCTTGGATCAACATCCTTTAGCCTGAACACGAATAAACCCCGTGAATGACTCGCGGGGTCTATTTTTTGCTTGCTGACTGACAACAGCTCCCAAAGGCCCGGCCGCAATCCCTAAACCAGTTCCCAATTTCGCTCCCGCCAGCGCACCAGCTATCAGGCAGCCGATCGTTCCTGTTCCTTCTGCTTTCATCGTTAAACCTCCCATTTTTTGACAATAAAATACTTATTCACCAGTAATCCGAGTAAAGCTCATATAACGCCGCTGCCTACCACACAAAACAGCCAAGTCCCTAAGGCTGCAGCACCGGCCAAGTTCATGTGGAAGATACACTGTTCTCCAAAACGGTCTCCGAAAAAATAACTGCCTCCCATAAAGAGACTTACCGCACTCAACGATAAAACCGGCTTTGTACTTTCCGTTTTCGCTGTTCCCATACAGAAAACACCTCCAGAATAGTATGCACAGAATACTAACAAGGGGGGGTGGGGCTTTTCTGTCAATACTTTTGTCTCAGTTTTTCAGCAGTCGTTTTTTCCGTAAGCCTGTACTAGAATTTCTCCAGTATATTTTCACATGGAGGATGATTTATCATGACTGAACGTTACGCGTGGAAAGCTGCAATCAAACCCGGAATGCTCGAGGAGTACAAGCGCAGGCACGACAACATTTGGCCCGAAATGAAAGCTCTTCTCAAGTCCGCAGGCATCAAGAACTACACCATCTGGAACACAGGCCTCGAACTTTTCGGCTACTACGAGTGCGAAAAAGGTGTGGAGTTCGCCGCAAAAACTCAGGCACAAAGCGAAATAGTCGACCGCTGGAATGAATACATGAAGGACGTTATGACTATGGAGCTTGACCCGGAAACCGGTGCTCAGCCAAAATTGACTCAGGTCTTCCTCCTAGAGTAATAACAATCCCCCGTAAGCCTCTCATGACCTGCGGGGGACTCTCTCTTCTCCTAGTTATGACGCTTATCTAAGGCCTTCCGAATGTCCGACGGAAATATTTTGCTCGTCTCGGGGTCGGAGTTAATCATCTTCGGCAGGCACGAGTCGTAATACCCAACATCACGAATCCATTGCCCTACTGAATACCTCCTGTCCTCGCGGCTGTGTTCTCCCTCCTCGTGGAACGCCTGAATAAACGAGTCCTTCAGCTGCCTCACCAAATGACTCCACAACCTCCGTGCCTCCATTGACGGTGCCTTGTAGTCCTTTATCGGCTTGAACTCCCCAACACTGTACGGGAACTTCCCAGCCCGAATCTCCTCCTCCGGCAGCTCACGTTCATAGCTCGCATATGGCTGGTAACCCTGCATCATCAGACGAAACACCAGCACAGACACAGCGAACCCCTCATTGCCCCAGCTCCTAAGGAACGTCGAGAAGTCCTTACCCTGAAGTTCCGGCGGTGTCGAATACACATCACCTTCGGGGCAGGGAAAATCTTTGTACTGCCAGCTGTCCGCGTTGATGAAGCTCACTTTATCCGGCGAAGTGAATAATATGTTCTCAGGCAGAATGTTGCCCATTAACACGCCGTTATCGTGGAGGTACTTAATCTTTGTGAGAACGTTTAGGGTCATCTTGACCATGTCGGGCTTGGTCCAGTTGCCGTACTTCTCGTCAAAAACTTTTTCCGTGCAGAACAAATCCTCGACGCTCTCACCCTCAGCAAAACTCATCAGGCACCCAGAAAATTCACCCTTAGCGTTTGTGAGAATGTCCAGCGGAAAACAGATACCTTCATACTTGAGGCCCATGCTGAGAATCACTCGGAGTTTCTCGAGCTGTCTGGTCGTGCAGTAATCGGGAGCGTATATCTTGGCCGCGAGTTTTTCCGGGCCGTCGGACTCCAGAGCGTACACTATGCTTCTCCGGCCTCGAGCAATAATTCTTGAGATGGTGTATTCTTTCTTGTCGCGGGCGAAAACACGGCTGCCTACTTCGGGAATCTGTGTGCGGCGAATCTTCTCGTCAGCTACCTGCGTTACTCTTGCGGGTACGGGAATCCTTCTCGGTGCGAACTGCCGGGGCTGGTACTGCGCTGATGGTGCGGTCTGTATTGCGCAGTCGGCGGCCTCGATTTCCCCGAAGTCAGGGTCAACGTTCACCAACACCCCCGAAATCCTCACGTCCTGCCCCCGCTCGAGCTCCTGTGTTGGACTCTCCGTGAACTTGCACCTAACACGCCCGCTGAATGCCTCGTCGTCCGGCAGAATCTCAGCAACAACTCCCCGCCCCTCAGGGTAGGACCGTATCACCTTCCCTGTGAACGTCAGAGTACGATTGATGTATTGCGTGAAGTCCTTCATGAGCCTTGAGGGAAGAATCACCGGCGGTTCGTCAGTGCGGGAAGCCGGCTCGGGCTTGGGCATGAACTCCGTTAGGCTCCCGTCCTCCTCAATCCTCATAACCTTAACCTTGAGGCCGTTCACTGATTGGCTGTTGCGCGCATTCAGAAGGTCTTCGGCTAATTTCTTGTCCTGTGTGATTACTGTTATGTTATTCTTTAGGCCGTACTTGAACACTGCTCCTAAAAATACGTTGTCAGCAAAATTCCTGTTGTTCCTGTCGTCCTCATCGAGCCCTATAGTAACCACTCCGAAGGCCTCATAGTCATAGACTTCCGAGAAAATCTTCATGGCCTTATTCCTGAGTTCCACGTCAGGGTCCCGGGTCTTCTTTCTCAGCTCGTCCATTACCGCCCTCAAGACTGTTATGTGTCCTCGTGAGGTCCGCAGATTCCTCAAGTAGATTTCTGAACCAGGCACCGCCAGTAATGAACATGTATCGATTAGGGTAATATTATTGCCTGACATGGGAATATGTGTGTTGAACATAATGAATTTATGGATTTACCTCCTGAGCCAAAATTTTTCTGATTGTCTCACTAGGAATTATAGCAGAGAGACCGCGCGTAATAATGTGAAGTATAATAGCCTCAAAAATTTTCCATTAGGAGGCTGATTCATTCATGAAGGCTCAATCTGTAGCTCGTAATTATTTGTTCCTTACCATTCTTCTTCTGGCTATGATTCTCGGAGGGCTGACAGGCTATCTCTTCCCGTCATTCGCTGGAAATATCGCGTTCTTGGGTACGATATTCATCCGCATGATGTTCTGTATCGTCGTGCCGATGGTGTTCGCCTCAATAGCCGGGACAATCGCCAACGCAAAGGACTTAGGCCGCTCGGGTAAAATCATGTGGGTAACTGTCCTGACGTTCGTAATCACGGGAGCATTCGCAGCAATCGTGTACTTCTTCCTTGTGCTTGCCTTCCCTCCCGTCCTGAGCGCATGGACTACCACAGCAACTAGGCAGCTCGGGGACCACGCAACAATGACGCAGATGATAGTGAACTTCTTCACGGTTGAAGATTTCGTGGGGCTGCTCTCAAGAAGGGCAATGCTGCCGTTAATCGTGTTCTCTGCATTGTTCGGGTTCGCGGTCAACCTCAGCGGAGAGGACGGGGAGCCTGTGAAGAAATTCTTGGCCAGCCTGACGAGCGTAATGCTGAAGTTCGTGAATATCGTAACGTACTATGCACCTGTGGCATTCTTCGCGATATTCGCCGACCTAGTTGCGACGTACGGCCCGCAGATTACTCAGGATTACGCGCGGGCATTAGTGCTCTATTACCCTGTGTGCTTCGTGTATATCTTCACGGCTTGGCCGGTAATGGCGTGGATTGGTGCGGGCAGTGAGGGAGTACGCGAGATGTTCCGGCACATTCTGAACCCTGCTGTCGTGTCTCTCGGGACGTGTTCGTCAGTCGCGACGATTCCCACAAACATGGAGGCAGCTGCGGACGCTGGGATTTCGCGTGATGTGTCGGATATTGTCCTGCCTCTGGGAGCAACTATGCACATGGACGGGTCATGCTTCTCGTGCGTGCTGAAGATAGCGTTCGTTCTGGGAGTCTTGGGACAGCCAATGACTATGGCGGACCTGCCGATGATTGTGCTAGTTGCGGTGTTCTCGTCTGTGGGAATGAGCGGAGTACCGGGAGGCGGCTATATCGGTGAATATATCATCTGCTCGCTGTTCTTCCCTGAACATATAGAGCTGGCGTTCCCGATTCTCGTGGTGATTGGCGACCTGGTTGACCCTCCGGCAACGATGATCAACGCGGCAGGGGACTATGTAGTGTCGTTCATAGTGTCGAGGTTCGTTGATGGTCCTGACTGGCTGAAGAGGGCCAAGAGCGCATAAGTGAGATATTATTTCCCTCGTGAATTTGCGGGGGAAAATTTTTTGCAGGAGGATATTTGCTGAATGGGTATGTTGATGCGAAGAGTCAAGTATTATTCACGGGATTTGAGGGACATGCTGTGCGTTATTGGTTCGTGTCTGCTCGGGCGGTGCAGTCTCAGGAAGACGGCGGCGTATATTCATCAGGCAGTGCGCTACAAGTTCAGTGCGAGGGCAGAGAAGAAGGGGCGGCACTATATCACGCACTATGACGGCAAGAGAATCATGGACATCGACGAGGCAAATGTGTTCTTGGGGCGCGCTCTCGAGTCTGGAAAACCCTTCATGGCCGGGCGTTACGGGACCATTGAGCTCGAAGCAATGTGGAGGACACGTGAGGACGGGAAGGGATTCGTTACCCCGATAGAGAAATATATGGACATGTTCTGCCACAGCACCGGCTTCTTCCCCAAAGACAAGCAGCAGATGATAAAGTTTGCCCAGCTCATGAGGGAGACTTCACGGGATATAGACTTCATGGCAATACGTCAGGAGGCTATGGGGGAATACGAGGCCGCAAGATACGGACAGAAGAGCCTGCAGTATTGCTATCTGGATGCAATAGAGCCGTTCTTTGCCCGCGAGGCGTGGAGCGCAAAACTTGAGGGCAAAAAGGTGCTCGTGATTCATCCGTTCGACAAGACAATTCCAGCACAGTACGAGAAACGTGAACTGCTCTTCCCCGGCAAAAATATTCTGCCAAAGTTTGAATTGATTATGCAGAAGTCGGTGCAGACCATGTGCTACAACAAGGACGAGAGATTTTCTGACTGGTTCGAGGCCCTGAACTACATGTACGCTGAGGCAGTGAAGAAAGATTTTGACGTGGCACTGATCGGGTGCGGAGCTTACGGTTTCCCTCTTGCGGCAATGCTCAAGCGTGCAGGGAAGGCGGCAATACATTTGGGAGCAGTCGTGCAGTTATTGTTCGGCATCAAGGGTGCACGTTGGGAGAATGCCCAGCAGTATTACCGGGACCTGCTGAACAATCCCGCTTGGGTGAGGCCGGCAGAGTCAGAGAGGCCCGACGGATTCCAGCGCCACGAGAACGGTGCATACTGGTAGAATCTCGGCAGATACTTTTCACAAGAAAGGAAGACTCATCAATGCTCAAGTTATTAGTGATATTCATGATGTTATTCGTGTCTCCTGTCTTCGCTGAGGGAGCAGCTTCTCCAGCGTGGGTCGCAAAACTCAAGGCCGCCCACGACTCACAGCAGCTCGCAATAATCTCCGCAACTCACGGAACACACGCACGCTTCTCCTTCCACGAGAAAGACGGCTCCGGCACGTGGCGCGAAGTCCTCTCATGCCCCGCATACATCGGCAAAAAGGGCTTGGGCAAAACACGCGAGGGCGACTCAAAGACTCCCGTTGGCGTGTTCACATTCACTCAGGCCTTCGGGATTCTTCCTGACCCCGGCTCACCTATGGGCTATACTCAGGCCGACGAGACTCACTACTGGGTAGGCGACTCAAATTCCGACAAGTACAACCAATTTGTGTCGACTAGGGACTATGACGCTTTCGACCCCAAGCAGAGCGAACACATCATCGACTACAAACCCGCATATCATTACTGCCTCAACATCAGCTACAACCTCGACGGCACCCCGGGAAAAGGTTCGGCGATATTCCTTCACTGCTATACTAAGAACAAGTTCACCGGCGGCTGCGTCTCACTCCCTGAGGAAGTCATGAGGGAAGTTGTGAGGCGGGTGAAGTCCGGCTGTGTTGTGGTGATAGACTCGGCCAAGAACATCAAGAACTATTAGCCATGAAGATATTATTTGACCTGTTCATAACGTTTGCGAAAATCGGTGCGGTAACTTTCGGGGGAGGCTATGCTATGCTCCCGATACTACAGCGCGAGATTGTCGAGAATAAACACTGGGGAACTGATGAGGAGCTCGCCGACTATTACGCTATCGGCCAGTGCACCCCGGGCGTTATTGCGGTAAACGTCGGAACGTTCATAGGGCGCAAGACTGCCGGGACGCTCGGGGGGATTGTTGCGACGCTCGGCGTTGTGTTCCCGTCTGTCGTGATAATTACGCTCTTGGCCGGAGTGATTAAGACCGTCGAGAGCCTAGAGTGGGTGAAACATGCCTTCTCGGGAATCCGTGTGTGCGTGTGCGTGTTAATCTTCAACGCCGTCCTAAAACTCTTCAGCAAAGCCATAATCGACAAGGCTACTCTTTGCCTCTACCTTGTGATTCTTGCGTGTGCCGTGTTCCTGAACGTCTCGCCTGTAGTGTTCGTGGTTCTGGCTGGACTGGCCGGAATTTTGCTCAGGAGGTAGAGAATTATGCTGTACGTGAAATTATTCTGGGAGTTCTTCCAGACCGGCCTATTCGCTGTCGGCGGAGGAATGGCAACGTTACCCTTCCTGTACGACATCTCGGACAGAACGGGATGGTTCACACACCAGCAGTTAGCGGACATGATAGCGGTCTCCGAGTCCACTCCCGGCCCGATCGGCGTGAACATGGCGACGTACTCAGGCTACCTCACTGCGGGAGTCCCGGGGGCGGTAATCTCGACGTTAGGACTGATTACCCCGAGCATTATCGTGATTCTGCTGGTGGCAGCGTTCTTGAGTGCCTTCCACGAGAACAAGTACGTCAACGGAGCGTTCTACGGTCTGCGTCCCGCGAGCTGTGCGATGATTTCGGCGGCGGGTGTGATTCTTGCGCGCGTGGTGTTCTTCGGGGGGGCCTTCGCTAACGGCATAAGCTGGAAGCCCGTAATCCTCGCTGCTATTCTTCTTGCCCTGACTAACTGCGTCAAGTTCACGAAGAAGCTGCACCCTGTAGTGTGGATATTCTTTGCGGCTGTTGTGGGAATAGTCTTCAAGTACTGAGAAGCAAGAGAGACCTTCAGGAGGAAATCCCGGAGGCCTCTCAAAATTTTTACTGCAACTTCTGATATTCTGTGCTGGTCTTGTCCGGCAATGTCAGCGTCATAATCTTTCCGTCCTCGCTGAGTTCAACTTCTGCCGTGAAAGTCTCGTCCTTGCTGCTCTTGGCCGTGAGGGTGTGGCCGTGAATCTCGAACGTACCCATCTCCGACGGCTTCCCGTCAACCCACACGAAATACTGCCCGTCCTTGTACTGAGCGATTCTCTGCTTGCTCCCGACGTACGCTCCCCAAACTCCGTCAATGTTCACGGCTGGAGGTTCCGGCAGACTCACTGCGGGCATTTCCGGGAACTCTTGAGGCATGTTCGGCCCCTGAGGCTTAGGCGGGAGGGTTACCGGCGGTGTTGATGGCATGGTCTGAGGTGCGGGCTTTGTGGTGCGTCTCTGTGAGGAAGGGAAGCGGGGACGTGAGGGTCTTGCGGGTTCTTCTGGGGTGTAACGGGTGAAGACTCCTGCAGTCTCCTCGTCGGGGAACGTGAGCACAAGCACATCATTTGTTGGGTTCCACGCGGCGAAAAATACCTGCTTTGTGCCGTCCCTGCCCGTGATGATTATCCTGTTGTCCGACACGGTGTAGTCGCCTAGAGTCTGGCCGTCGGAGATTGCCTTACCGTCCGACGAGAAAGTGTAGTTAGTGCCGTCCTTGCACTTCCACGAGCCCTCGTACCAGCCTTCGGGGAAAAACGTACCGTTCATTGGGTACATGAAGCGGACTTCTCCCGTATTTGTTGAGCCCAAGCACCAAACGTTCTGGGGAGCAGCTGCATTAACGACGGCGTAATCTTCGGCTAAGGTCTCGTAGTCGTCATCGTCGGCAAAAGTCCTTAGGATTGGGACTTGACCGGAGAAGTCGAGGGCCATATACACTTCTGCTGGTCTTTCTTGGCCGTAAGCGTCGATAACGGCAGTGTAGGCGTTCTCCTCGTTGCCGTAATCGGCTATCTCAACGACAAGGCTTGTGGCTGCTAGAATTTTCTGGCCTCCTCCGCGCTGTTCGAGCTCCTTAGTGTGAATGTAGCGGCCGGGCAGCAAGTCAGCTCCGTTTTCCCTCGTGAAGCCGACGAACGGACCGACTCTCGGGTCAGAGAGAGCTTGTTCGGGAGTGATTGCCCCGTAAGAGCAAGAGGCCCAAAGGACCAGCACCAACAGTACAGCGAAAATCTTTCTGTTCATGATTGCACCTCCATTAGGATTTAGGGTTGCTTAATTGTAGTGCAAATCCGGCCAAGAAGAAAGCTGATTATTCTGCTTGCAGTGTTGCGTGATGTCTGGACTGTCCATAGAACTTCTCCGCGAGGGGCTGAATTAGGGGGGTGTACTGCTCCTTGAGATTGGCATTAATAGAACACGTTCTATTTTCGTCGGACAATCCTGCGAATTAATAAGAAGCCCGCAGAGCAAATTCTACGGGCATAATTATTCTTAGTGTATGGGGTTGAACTCCTTGCTAAGTAACTCCCTGAACTCCTCGAGAGTCATGCTCCCTAAATCTCCTTTCGTGCGCTCACGGACTCCAACAGTCCCGGCTTCCTTCTCCTTGTCGCCGATTATCAGCATGTACGGAACCTTCTGCACTTGGGCATCACGAATCTTGCGGCCTAACTTCTCGCCCCTCATGTCAATTTCTGACCTCAAGCCCCAATCCATGAACTTGGCCTGAAGTTCGCGGGCATAGTCTATGTGTTCGTCCGAGACGGTGATAATCTTGACCTGAACGGGTGCCAGCCAATACGGGAAAGCTCCGGCGTAATGCTCAATCAGAATCCCCATGAACCTCTCAATACTCCCGAAGACCACGCGGTGAATCAGTACCGGCGTATGTTCCGCACCGTCATCGCCCCTGTAAGTTACGTCGAACCTCCCGGGCAGCTGGAAGTCTAGCTGAATCGTCCCGCACTGCCACGTCCTGCCCAAACAGTCCTCAAGGTGAAAGTCTATCTTCGGCCCGTAAAACGCTCCGTCCCCGGGGTTGACGGTGTAGGGGGTGTTCGTGCTCTCGAGGGCATCACGCAACGCATTTTCTGCGGCCTCCCACTGTTCGTCAGTGCCCATTGAGTCCTCCGGGCGCGTCGAGAGCTCAACAGTGTACTTGAACCCGAAAACGTCATTGTAGACGTAACGGTCAAGCTCCATAATCTCTAGAACTTCCTCCTTGATCTTTGAAGGCTCAATGTATGTGTGTGAGTCGTCCTGAGTGAAACACCGCACCCTCATGAGGCCGTGAAGCACTCCGCTCTTCTCGTGGCGGTGAACGCAGCCCAATTCAGCGAGCCTCATGGGCAAATCACGGTAGCTCCTAAGCTGTGTCTTGTAGACCAGAATACTTCCGGGGCAGTTCATGGGCTTGATTGCAAAAGTCTTCTCGTCGATTTCCGTTGTGTACATGTTTTCCCTGTAGTGGTCCCAGTGGCCGGAACGAATCCACAGGTCGCGGTCGAGGATTTGCGGTGTCTTGATTTCGGTGTAGCCCCGCCTGACGTGTTCGCGCCTCCAGAAGTCAATCAGGGTGTTCATGATTGCCATGCCCTTTGGGTGGAAGAACGGGAAGCCCGGGCCCTCCTCGTGAATGCTGAAGAGGTCTAAATCTTTGCCGAGTTTCCTGTGGTCGCGGAGCTTGGCCTCCTCAATGCGGCGTAAATAGTCCTTGAGTTCGTCGGGTGTGGCAAAAGCTGTGCCGTAGATTCTTGTGAGCATCTTGTTGTGCTCGTCGCCTCGCCAATACGCTCCGGCAATGGTCAACAGCTTGAAGTTGTGGAGCTTCGAGGCATCGGGAACGTGGGGGCCGCGGCAAAGGTCGGCGTATTCTCCCTGTTTGTAGACGGACACTGTGGGAGCGTCAATCTCTGTGATTAGTTCTGTCTTGTAGGGGTCATTTGCGAAGAACTTCAAAGCTTCGTCCTTGCTCATGTCGGAACGGGTAACTTTTTCGCCCGCACCGGCAATCTTCCTCATTTCGGCCTCAATCTTGGGGAGGTCGTCTTCAGTGATTGTGCCTGACGCGTCAATGTCGTAGTAGAACCCGTCCTTAATCGCCGGTCCGACTCCGAAGTGTGAGTCCGGGTAGAGCCTCAAGACTGCCTGAGCCATCAAGTGAGCTGTGCTGTGGCGGAGGATTTCGAGGCCTTCGGGGGAGTCTGGGGTGATTGGGGAGATTTCTCCGTCGGTCTTCACGGACGCGGACAAGTCCATTAATTCGCCGTTGAACTTTGCGGCAATGACTTTCTTGGTGTCGAGGCCGAGAGACTTTAGGGCTTCGAGGAGGGTTGCGCTGTCTTGATTGAGCTGTGATGATTTGTCTTCATGCCTGAACTGTAACAATGATATACCTTCTTTATGCTGTAATGTGAAAATTTTGCGTGTTAGGATAGCACCGAAAGTTTTTCACTGCAAGCATTCAGGGTTATTGCTGCCTCTGCTGTATGCGCCTCTCGATTTCGGCCATGATTTTACCAGCATCAATTCTTGCTTTGTCCATTTCTGCGCCTGAGAGTTTCGCGAGGTTGAATATTCCCGCACCCTCTATCTGTTCCTTAATAGTGTATTCACTATCACCTACTATCCAACCAGCTAATAACCCTACTGCCCCACCAACAGCTAACAATGGAAGAAGAGGAGCACTTATAGCAGCACCTACACCGCCGAGCACACCTGATAGAATTATTGTAGCGTCAGTTGCATCAATAAGGTGTTCTTCCGTCATCTCAGCGACACAGCACCATACGTAAGACGTGTAGTAATCCCGCTCAAGATTTGGCCCTCCCTCAAAATACAAGGCTGCCAACATATTTTGTGCTGCTTTATTCCCTTCGTATGCAGCTTTCTCACACCACTTCACTGCTTCTCTGTAATCCTTCTCTAATTTTGGCCCCCCGAGCGAATACAGTACTGCAACAGTCAATATAGCTGCTTCGTCGTTCTGTTCTGCAGCCATGCCGTACCACTTCACGGCCTCTGCGAAATCTTGAGAGACTATTTCACCGTCCGCATACATCTTGCCGAGCATCATTTGTGCCTCATGGTCTCCGCTTTCCGCAAGTTCCTTCATTACGTCCACCCGTAAGACACTCAGCCCAAACACTTTCCGTATGTCCCCCGGCAAAGTCGCAATATCCAGCTTCCCGGCCTTCATCTGCGCGAGAAGTGCACTGCTGATTTCCTTTTCCGCACCAAAATTGATGTTCAGTTCCAGACAGTTAATGCCCTTCTCCGTCTGGCCAAGCATGAAATACGCCGCACCGGCAAACAAATTATTCGCCCAGTCCGAACGCGGGGTGTTTTGCCTCATCTCCTCAACATGCCTCAAGGCTTCAGCGTGATCCCCGGACTTCATGGCCCGCTGAACGTGATATTTTTCCGCCTCAACCTTCCACAGGTCATTACGTAGTACAGGCCTCCAGACTTTCCCGAACTCCTCAAAACATTTCGCGGCCTCCGAATCCTCGCCTGCCTTCCGCGCTGAACGTGCCCTGTACACCCAATACGGAGGGTATATCCTGAACTCCTCCTCGAGTGCACGTAACATGTTGAGGCTTCTGGCGTTGTCCGGCTCATTCACGGCACGGAACAAGTCATTCACGCTTTCCTGAGTCAATCTGTACTCATCGGGCAGCTTGTATTGACGCATGAGCTTCCACGAAGAGTTCAGCAGCCTAATCTGTAGGGCGTTGTAGCTTTCACGTTCCTGCACGTCAATCTTGTAGAGTTCTTCAGCAATACTTCTGCGCGGGCCTTCGGTTACGTACTGGTAGGCGAAATATGACGACACCACAGACACGCCCAGACTCAGCCCTAACGATACAGGTTTAGCACCAGAGAACAGAAGGCCAAAAATTGCGTTGGTGATTTGTCGTTGTTCCCACTCGTTGTAATCTTTCTGGAGCCTTTCCGTTGCTTCACGGGCTAAGAGTTTCCCGCTAATTACGTTCATCAACTCTTGGTACAGTTCAATAATCTCGTTGTCAGACTCAATGCTGCCTAGCTTTAAGTTGCTGATGATGTTCCTGTACTCCATATCGAGAACGGTGCGGTCTTGGGTGTTGATGATTCTCTGAATTGACACTATGGCCATGTTCAGAGCAAGGACGGTGTGCTGTGGGTCATACTCTGCACTTATTGCGGGGGGGGGGGGTAACACTGAGGAGAACTGCAAGAACTACTACAGCCTTCAACTTCATAATAATTCCTCCTTTGGGTTTTGTCTTACGGATAGGGGGAATTATAGCAGAAAAGCCGGGCAGAGTCCTCAAACCCTACCCGGCCCTCACGAGAACTTTACGCCGCAGGTACAGCCAATTTCCCGTCGTCAATCAGAGCATTAGCCACCCACTCAGCTACTACGCCGGTGATCTCGATGCAGTGAGCCTTGCGTTCGGGAGACATGAAGTTATCCCCCGCCCACTGACGCGTCATCACCCGGCAGCAGGTCGCTCCGTACTTGGCCTTCACGAAGTCATGAAGTCCCTTCGCTACCTCGAACATCTTCGGGTTCATGGGCTGGCCCTTAACGCGTCCGTAGACGATACCCAACGCCATTTCTCCGCCGGAAACTGCTCCGCACAGGCACTGAGCTTTGCCCAAGCCGATCGGGAAACTTGAGGCCATCTTCACGATCTCGTCGCTGAACGGTTTTCCCAGAGCATCATTAATCGTCTGGAGGACAGCTTCGGAACAGAAAAATGTACCGCTTCGGAAATATTCTTCTGCGGTCTCACGGATAGATTTCACGTACTCTTCACGTGTCATGGAATTTTACCCCTCTCAATATATTTACTTAGCACCAGTGAACAGGAACATCACGTAGCGCGCAAGTACCCACAAAACTACTACGCAGGCTATCACCGTCTGCACTTCGCACAGCGTCCCCTGCCACGCAAAACCAGTGAAGGCCGCAGACAACTTCACCGCGAGCGCACTTATCACCAGCGGGAACGTGAACCCCGAATGGCTCGGCATGAACGCTCCCTTACACGTCTTGGCAAAGTAGAACATTCCCACAACCCAGAACAGGACAGAGCACACCAGCAGCGCATAAACAATCCGGGCATCCTTATTGGGGAACGACACCATGTACCCCGCCAATAACAGGGACGCAGGAGCCGCAAATATCACAGTCGTAGGCATCGCTGGAGCCGGAATCTCCCCGATAAACCACACCCTACGGCACACCACAATCAACAGCAACACATACGTTACCAGCCCGAACCAGAACGCATACTGCCCGAAGTCAAGCCGCCCCGTTACTGGTGCTGACACACTGGCCACAGCAATTCCCACGTAGACTATGAACCACGACGGAAAGACTTTCTTTATCCCGAAGCCACGAACTACGAACTTCAGCGTAAACCACAAAATTAATAGAACATGTTCTATTATTCCAGCATACCAGATTACACTGGCACATTCCGAAGAATAGGGCTTCACGTATCCGGCCAAGAGCATCGTTGCCATCGAGAACGTCGGAAACACACTCGCAGCTACAGGGTTATCCAGCGGTTCACGTAACTTGACGTTCAGGACAATAACCTTCACCAGGTAGGGCACGAACAGGATAAACCCAATCAGCCCCAACACATGCCGAGCCTCCTGACTGTAGGACTGCACAAGATTCCCAAGAGCGAACAAGGCCAATATCAGCCCGGCAATGGGAATGGGATAACGTTTCAGGAAATCCATAACAATCACCTCTAACAGAATTTCATCCGCTCAGGGTCTCCGGCTTGGCCCTCGTAGAACTTCAGGACAGTAATAGCATTCTCCTCTATCAGCCTCTCGATTTCGGGCCGGTCCTCCTCATTCTGGAACATCACGCAGACCCCGCAGCATTTATCCGCCTCTCTCGGTGTGGGAGCAAACGTGCACCTTATGCCCTCAGCCTTCAGGAGGTCATAGAGCCTCTGAGCGTTAGTTACGTCGGGAAATAGTACGTAGTGCCTCAATTGCCGAGCATCTCCAAGAACGCACCAATACGGGTCTTGAGCTGTTCCGCGTCCTGGTCTGTGTAGTCGGTCTCAATCCCTAACACTGGGATTCCGGCGGCGTTGAGTTCACGCTCCACAAAATGCCCCTCAATGTCATAGATCCCGCAGAACTTCAGGTTCACGTCAATCACTCCGTCAGCGTGGTACTCCTCAGCAAGACGCTTGATGTCGTCGATCCGCTCACGGTTGGGCGTGAAACATGCGCAGTGAATCGCTCCCATGTACCTTTCCGTGAGGTTGGTAATCATCTCGTCAATCGTTCCGCCGGACTCGTCAACGCACTTCTCGTAGTAACGTATGCCGGTGCACATCTCCTCACACACGACAGCTCCGCCCAAAGTCTCAATAATGTGGTGGAGCTTCCAGTTCGGGATGGATAGCGGGGTGCCGGTGAGAAGTATTCTCTTGGTGCCTTTGGGGAAGACTGAGACGTGATTTTTCGCGCGGGTGTCGAGTTCGTCGCAGAGCTTGTGAATCTGGCTTGTGATTCGCGCTGGGTCATCGTAGAACGCAATCTGAGTGATGAGCAGGACATCTTTGCCGCTGATGGGAATATCGTCGAGCTTGCGGAAAGATGCGAGCCTCTGGAGGGCTTTGCGCTTGTTGTTGAGGAGGATTATTGCGCTCCTGAGGTTGGCGGGAGTTACCCTGTTGCCGGTTAGCTCCTCGCATTTCTTCAGGTAACCGTGAATCTCTTCCTCCCAGTGCTTGTAGTCCTTTGGCCTCTTCATCTGGGGAATGTCCATGATATACATTGGTGCGTCCTCAGCGAGGATTTCCCAAGCCTTTTTCTTGCCGTCGCAGGTAGTCTCACCCACGAACATATCCGCCAGCCTGAAGAACGGGCAGGTACGGTCAAATCTCGCACCCAGACTCGCCTTAATCAGCGGACAAGTTGCAGCGGGTAACTTCTTCTCGCCACCTGGCACCCAGAACTGAGACCCCGAACACAGCCCCGTAGCGATTGCCCCAGCAGAGATGGGGATCTCGTCGGGTACGTGAATGCAGAATGTCCCGACAACTTTGCCGCCCTTCTTCTTGTGCTCGACGAGTTCAGCGGGACGGAGTCCGTGAATTTCCGCAACGACCATGTTGAAGTAGTCCATGCCTTCGGGCCTGTTATCCTGCGACAAATAGACATCACCGAAAGCTCCGGGCAAAGCCTCACACAACAAGTCATGGGTCTTCACGTCCATACCCAACGACTGCCACATTTCATGATAATCTGCCATAGTTACAACCTCCCTCAAAATTGCCCCTGCATTCGGGACAACGATAAATAGTCTCTATGAGTCCGCTTGACGTGTAAATTTCCTGCAAGCCGTCAAGAAAGCTCATACGTTCCGATAAGTCCAGAAAGTTAATGTAGTACTCAACGGTAAAGGCCTCTATAGGGTCATTGGTCAGGGCCGCTATTCGTGTGAGTATTCTTCTGCGCTCCTCACGGACTGACTCCAGGCTCTCCGGCAGAATTTCCCCTGTGCCGTAAACTTCCCGAAGAGCCTCAATCAGTCCCGCAGTGTTGCCTGCGTAAATGTGTATGCGTTTGCCCTCAAGACGTGAGAGTGCCTCCGACATTGGTGCGCAGGTGTCATCAGCAACAATCATCTTTGCGCTGTGAATCAGGGGGCATTTGTCGGTCTTAGCGTAGGTTATTGTCGCGTCAATCAAGGGACATAGATTGGTCTCACACGAATAGTTCAGGATTTCGCGGTCAAGTCCGTAGACGGGTACAGCCATAAGCCCCGCAGCCTCGAAGAGTTCAACGGGGACGTTCGGACCGATGAAGCCTATAACGTCGTCGGACTCTGAGGCCCTGATTACCGCCCTGACGTAAGCATTCCGCCGAAGGTCGTCGAGATCCATCACCCCAGCAGCGCCGCCCCTATTGCTCCGGCAAACCTCCCGTCGGGACTCGTTATGACTTCAGCACCGAGAACTTCACCGAGCTTCCTCACGAGAAATCCAGCCTCACAGAACCCGCCGGTAAGATAGTACTTGCCTGAAGGACTCTTCCTGTTCACGAGGGCGGAGACTTTCGACACGACTGACCCGACGGCCCCGCAAGCAATATCCTCACGTGGAGTCCCGAGCCCCATTAGGCTGACTATCTCGCTCTCGGCAAAAACCGTGCACATTGAGGAAATCTTCACCTCGCGCCCGGTCTCAGCCATTGCGAAGAACTCATCAAGCCCCAAGCCCATACGATTCGCCATGACCTCAAGAAATTTCCCTGTGCCTGCCGAACATTTGTCGTTCATCACGAAGTCCGTTACCCGCCCGCCGGTAAGCACAATAACCTTCGTGTCCTGTCCGCCGATGTCAATCACGGTTAGGTCCCCGCCCCCCAAGAAGGCCGCCCCTTTGCCATGGCAAGTGATCTCCGTTAGCGTCTTGTCGGCATAAGGCACGGACACCCTCCCGTAACCCGTCGCAATTATCCTCAAGTCCTCGCGTGAATGCCCAAGAGACAGGAGCCACGTGTGAAGTTCTTCTGCGGTCTGTCTGCTGTTCCACCCCGAAGGCATGAGCTTACGGGCGAGAATTTCGGTCTTGGCTTCGTTGAGCAATACGCCCTTCGCTGCTGTCGAACCTATATCTATTCCCGCATAGACCATCAGAATATCAGCGTGTTATCCGCTCCCGTAACCATCTCCATAATCTCGAACATGTTGGAGATTGTCCCGACGGCTACCTTGTCCGTTATCCCGAAGTGCGTCGTGCATGTCCCGCAAACCAAAATCTTTGTGCCGGCCTCCTCGAGTTCCTTGACGTACCCGCAAGCCGACGACTCTGGCAGGACTAACTTCACTCCCTCATTCATGAAGGCCATTACAGCAGGACGGCGAGACAACTTCGACAGGCACCCCAAGAACGCCTTCATGAGGACTTCTCCCAGCTCCTTATCGTCCCCGCCGAGAACGTCATGTGCTACGAGAATCGCTAAGAGTTCTTCTCTCTTGGCCGGTGCTGCCTCACCCGAAGATGTCTTCTTGGCCGTGAGCTTGCGTTCATTGCCCGTGCGGGTCAGGTCGACGGTGAAGCCCTTAGTGTTGAGGAGCCTCGTAACGTTCGACACAGCTATATCGTTGTCCACGAGAACTTCAAGTTCCGCAGTGCCCTTCTCGATTTCGGCTTTGGTCATGATTACCGGTTCTGGGCATAACTTACCCATTGCATTAACTACTACCATAGATATTCCTCCTTTAAGCTGCTGCACTCATCATCTCGATAAATGCGCCAAGTCTCGTCTCAATCTGCCCCTTGTCCGACTGGGAAAAATCAGTGTCAAGCCTCATGTAGGGCAGGCCAAGTTCATTCTGTACCATGTTCATTACCGTGAAGGCCTCGACCGCGAACGTGTGGCACCCGTGAAGGACAATCTCAATCACTCCGTCAGCACGGTACTCTTTCACGAGCTCACGAATGTCGTCAAAGCGTGTAGTGTTCGGGGTCATGACTGAGCAATTAATCTTGAGGTAACGTTCAGCTATTGCCCTGTAGGGTTCTGAGTTCTCGTCGACCATGAATTTTTGTGTTCGCGGTCCTGCGCAGTTGTCGGCACAAACGTAATCCGCTCCTAACTCTTCTAGGGTCTTAATGATTTTGTCCCTGACTCCTGCGTTGGGGCAGCCGGTGATTAACACTCTCGGCCGTCCGTCTGCACCAGTTCTTACCCGCTCGCGTAAGTCTTTGGCAGTCCTCTGGAGCTTGGCTACTAGGTCGTCATCGGTGAAGTGGAAGTCCGCACTCTCCGCTATGGTGCTGATCTCGTAGCCGGACACTGGAGAGGGCTTGAGCTTGGCCGTCTCGTAAATGTCAACGATTGCCCTGCGTACCTTGTTGCGGTAAACGATTGCATCATGTAACTTCTCCGGCGTAATCTCAACGCTGAACAGTCCCTCAAGGAATTTTGCGGCCAACTTGACTTCTTCCGTCCACGCGTCCAAAGCTAGGGCTTGGTCCCTTCCCTGCGGTAAATTCATGACGTGTACGGGCTTGAACTTGCTCATAAGCTCATACATTTTCTTCTTGCCGTCGCATGTGGTCTCCGCCAATATCCCGTCAGAGAAGTAGAAGAACGGGCATTGGTCAGTGAGAGCCATTCCGTAACTGGCCTTGATTAACGGACAAAGTGTCTTGGGCAAATGGGCTTCAGCTTCGGGTATGCCCTGCTCAGACTTTCCGCAAAGACCTACGGAGATTGCTCCGGCAGCATAGACCAACTCAAGCGGAGTGTAGGAACAGAAGACACCGACAACTTTTTTCCCGCGCTGTTTTGCCTCATAGAGGGCCATGAAGGATTTCTTGCGGGCATCGTTGAAGGTCTCGAAATTTTTCGGCAGTGATAACATAATTTTTACCCCCACAAAACAGGCAGGAAGAGGCAGAATTTCCACCCTTCCCGCCAAGATTGATAATTACTTCTTCGCGCTGAACTGGTCAAAGACTTCGAGGGCTATCGACGCAAATGACTGGTTAGGACCTCCGCCCATCAACACGCAGACTTCCAGAGCTTCAACGAGTTCTTCACGGGTTACCCCAGCACATATGGCGTTCTGAACGTGGGCCATGATGCACATCTCGCACCTGTTCTGGACACTCAACGCTACGGCAATAAGTTCCTTCTGCTTGAGGGAGATAGCTCCGTCCTTAAGCACAGCCTTACCCAGAGCACCGAAAGCCGCAGACATTTCGGGAGCAGCTTCCGCCCAAACCCTGCGCCTAGCTCCTGCGTCCTGAGCCTCTGCGGTGAAGTCCTTAGCGAACGCACAGCCAGCCACAGCCAACACAACTAATACTGCACATAACACTTTCTTCATGATTATTCCTCCTTATTTGTGCATTAATACTCCGTCCCAAACCATACGGAGAACTTCTTCTGTGTCCCTGTTCTTGTCGAGAATCCCGCAAGCCTTGTAGTCGTCGATAACTTTCCTCAGCGTGGCTTCAGTTACCTCGTCTGTTACCGAGTAATCAAGGGTGTTGTAGAAAGCTAAGACCTTCTCGAACTGTCCCGATGCCCATTTGTGTTCAAGCATGAGCTTCACGGCTTCCTCACGGTTGGCCATGATCCATTTGCGGCAGTTCTCGTGGGCCTGAGTGAGTTTTCTGGCGGTTATGGGGCTGTTCTCCACGATGTTCTTGGAGATTGCGAACACACAGCAGGTCTCGTCCTTGAAGTCGTCGTCAAACGTGATTGACCTGATGATTCGTAAAGTCCCGTCCTCAAGGAATTTCTGTATGAACTGGTCGCTTAGGAGTGCCGCCGCAATCTCTCCGTTCTGCATTGCCAAGACTGCCGCACCAGAGTCGGTGGATTTGTACTTAACGCCCCTCACAGGGTCAATTCCGTCGTGAAGAAGGAATCTCATCGTGATATTATGGTCAGAACCTCCGATGCTGGTCGTGATGGCTATAGTTTTGCCGATTAAGTCCTTCGTGGTCTTGTAGGGACTGGAGGCCAAGACACATAGAGACTTACAGCCCGTGTGCATTCCTGTCGTGAACTTCATCTGGACACCGTTAGCGGCAGGTACGAGAAGGGTAGCGATATGACCTCCTGCGATGTCGATTTTGCCTGTGCCTAGAGCGTCGCCGAGAGTTACTGTGTCTCCCTGATAGCGGACGAGTTCAACGTCGAGACCTTCGGCAGCGTAGAAGCCTTTGACCTGAGTCAGTCCCAGAGTGCCGGTGCAAAGCCCTCCGTTGTAGCCGACCTTAATAGTTTTGCCGTAAGCGGGTTCTTTCTTCCACGCTTCGAGCTCCTCTTCCGGGGTCATAGCCAGAGCACAAGACCCCGCCAACAACACTACTAACATTGCCGCAAGTAATTTCTTCACTGCGACTCCTCCTTTGTATTAATATCCTGCCCAAAGTCGAGCAGTCTCAAAACCTTTTTGCGCCACTGTAGAAATTCATCGCTGGTCCTGTTTCTGGGGTAAGGCATATCGTTAGCCATGTCCGCGCGGATTCTGCCGGGTCTTGGGGCCATGACGATTATTCGTGTGCCGAGATATAGTGCCTCGTCGATGTCGTGAGTAACCATGAGGACAATGTGATTTGACCTCTGCCACAGACTCAATATTTCGTCCTGCATGTTCATTCGGGTGAATGCGTCGAGAGCTCCTAATGGTTCATCGAGGAGGAAGACTTTCGGGTGGTTGATCATTGTGCGGATTAGTGCGAGACGCTGAGCCATTCCGCCGGAGAGCTGGTGAGGGTAGTCGTTCCTGAAGTCTGAGAGGCCCGCGAGAGTGAGGAGACGTTCAGCTTCTGCCCTGTAGTCGGGGTTCTTTGTGAGGCCGCGAAGTTTTGCGGTGAAGCTGAGGTTCTGTTCGACCGTGAGCCAGGGGAAGAGTGTAGGTTTCTGGAAGACCATACCGCGCTCAGTGTCTGGGGCAGTGATGGGGTGTCCGTTGAGGGTGATGGTTCCTGCTGTTGGGAAGATCAGTCCGGCAATGAGGCGCATTATTGTGGATTTTCCGCAGCCAGAGGGGCCGACGATTGAGAGAAATTCGCCGTCTTGGACAGAAAAATTTATGTCGTTGAGGGCGTGGGTAACGTCTTGGCCTTCTGTGCGGGCAAAGCTCTTGTGGACGTGGCCGAGTATTAGTGTGTTCATGCTAGGGTGCCTCCTGTTGTGGGAGAAAATGCTCTGGGGTGTGCAAGACGGTTAGGTGTGTTCATGTCCGTTGCGGGGGGAATTGCTCCGGCGTGGGTAAATCTCTCACACTCCGCACACGCAAAACTCGTAAGTACATTCATGCTAAATCAATCCCTCCTGCCAACGCAACAACCTCCGCCTTATCACCTCAAGCCCACGGTTCACCACAACAAACACCACACACAGCACCACTATTGCCGCATACATCTTCCCGTACTGCGCCCAGCTCTTCTGCCACGAAACATACCAACCCAAACCCGACTCAACCCCAACCATCTCCGCAGTGATCAGCACCAAACACGCAGAACTCATCCCCTGCGTCAACCCCTGCAAAATATTCGGCACTGCAAACGGTATCGCTACCCTGAACACCAGCTGAAGCGGACCTGCCCCCAAAGTCTTAGCCGCATCGTAATACGACTTGTCGATGTTCCTGATACCCGTCATAGTCGAAATCGTCAGCGCATACCACACACCAAGCCCGATAATGAACACTGCACCGCTGAACAGCGTCGAAGCTATCACCATCACAATCGGAATCCACGTCGGTGAAGGTATCGCTCCCAGCAGCCTTATGAACGGTGAAAGCCAGTAATCAACTGTCCGGCTCACCCCGCAGGCCGTCCCAGTCAGCAGCCCTAGCAGCGCACCAGCGAAATACCCGCTGAACAACAACGTCAACGAGTTCTTTGCGCAGTCGAGAAGATACACCCTGTCGTCCCACATTGCGTTCAAGATTTGGTCGGTCCACGGGAAATACGGCAGCACAAGTCTTCCTGTCTTCAGCGTCAAATAGTCATACACCGTCAACAGCACGAACACGAACGCGTAAAACGGTGCCTTGTACCTCAGAACGTAGAACGCCCTCCTCCAGAACAACGACGCTACAAAGAACCCTCCACCAAAAATTGTCAGAGCTCCCAAGAAATATGCGTACGTTGACGTTGAGGTGTTACCCTTGAGGTTCGGGACATAGAGATATTCCGCCAGTGCAAGAAGCCCAAACACCACCGGCATTAAGCATATCGTGTAGTCAAGAAAGATTATTAGTCCCGTACGCGGCCTGCTCTCCAATTCGGCGAGACGTTCACGCGTAAGATGGTTAAGGACATCGTGATACATGCCCTCAGATTTATTCTGCATGAGTCAATTTCTCCTGTGTCTAATTTCTTGTGAGTATCTATGTGAACTGCTGCCCGATTACGGACATAGTTGAATGTGTGAAAAGTTTATGCCTCTACAAAGCAGCAGAATGCATCACGTGCATAATTCTTCCCTGCTCATGTGAACACTCTGTGCATGTTTTGGCTCCCTTCGTAAAATTATGGATAGCTTATCCTACAGTCAGACAGATTATAGCGCAATAACAATAAACTTTACCGCAGGAATGAGCGTAAATATTATTCCGTTCCCCACTTCCGCCAGCGTTTAAGCTCGTACTGTTTGAGGCCCTGAGAATCTATCTCGCTGAGTGCGTCATCAATCCTCCTCAGCAATAACTCTTTGTGCTCGGGGATTCGTCCCTTAACCGGAAAAATGTTAGTCTTGTGCGTGGCGTTCCAGACCGTGTGAATTTCTAGGAGGGACAAGAGCTTTCTTCCTTCCTTGAGGGCATCGACGGGAGGCAGACGGTGGAACTCATGAGCCCTGACTCTTTCTGCGAGTTCAGCTCCCTTGAAGAGTACCAGAGTTACCACAGTGAGCTCAAACGGTGAGGAGTGATTGAGCATTTCAGCAGTGCCCTCGACGTGAGCTTCCGACATGTCCCGCCCCCCAAGCCCAAGCATTATGTACGCAGAGTAACTCATTCCCGAATCCGTGAGCATGTGGACGGCTTGAAGATTCTGCGCGGAAGTTACGCCCTTTCTGTGATAGGCCAAGACCGAATCGCACCCAGACTCCAGCCCCAAACACAGACGGTCATACCCGGCCTCGTGAAGTGCGTGAAGTTCAGCGGGAGTCTTGCGGGTAACGTCATCGGCCCGGGCAAAACTCGAAATGTATTCGCACTCAGGAAATGACTCGTGTATGGCCTCAGAGATTCTCAAGAGCTTTTCTGTCGGCAGGAAGAAAGGATTCCCCCCAGCAAGCAGAAATCTCTTCGCGGGTTTGTAGTGAATGTAGCGTAACTTCCTGACGTTCTCCGCAATCTCCTCAAGGGATAATTCCCTGAAGGCCATTCCCTGATTCAGGTCGCAGTACAGGCACTTCTTGTAGGAACAGCTCACGGTTACGGGAACCTGTACGGTGAAGGCCTCAGCCATCGGGACATAGTAATAGCCTCCGTATTCGCCGTAAATCTCCCGCTTGTAGCGTCTGACGGTCTCAATGTCGGGGCTCATCGTATATATTCCTTGTAGGCTTCCGAGTCCATTAGTGCGGACAGTTCCGAGAGGTCATCAGGTGAAATTTCTGCCAGCCAGCCATCACCGAACGGGTCAAGGTTCACGAGGGAGGGCGAAGCTATCACCGACTCATTGACGCGGACGAGCACACCCGAAACGGGAGCGTTGATGCTGCTCACTGACTTTGTGGCCTCAACCTCACCGAAGGACTCGCCGGCCCTAACGTGAGTCCCTGCCTCCCGAAGCTCAACGTGGACAATATCCCCCAATGAGGCCTGTGAATAGTCGTCAATCCCCACGCGGACTAGGTCATTAACTTTTTCCGCCCATTCGTTGGACTTCGTGTAGAGCACTTCTTTCTTGAACGTAATCATTGCTTGCTGAAAACCTCCTCATAAATTCTTCCGTGTCCATGTCCCTAGACAAAAGAGGCCGGATGTTAGCTACTTTTCCTGAACGTTTGAGCACCTTCGGAATAATGCTCAAGTCCGCGTCGAACAACAGAGTCCCATGATGCAATAACATTCCTTCATGGTGATACTGAGCTGCTCCCGAAATCTTGAGGCCGTCAGCAAGAATGTCGTTGTGCCGGAACTCCAACACCGCATTAATCTTCAGGGCCTCCAGAGCGTTAATCACTCTTCGGGAAAAATATTCCAGTGTCAGGGCCTTAGAGTCCCTCACTATGAATGTGTAGTTGACGTTGCCCAAGTCGTGATACACACACCCTCCCCCGGACTTACGGCGTATTATCGGGATTCCGTTGGCCTCCGCAAATTCCGTGTTGACCTCTGCGGGAATGTCCGAGAACCTTCCGACGATTACCGACGGCCTATTACGCCAGAGCATGAAGACTTCTCGGCCAAGAGACATCAATCGTTCCTCAAGGGCGAGATTCTGTGTTGGGTCTGTGGAGGGACTATTCACCGTCGGGAGCATCGGGACGAATTATCCTCACTACCTCCTCCTGAAACCAGTCATAGATTGTACGCTTCTGTTCACGCTGACCCCTCAATCTCTCTATGCTCGTCCCAAGAATGTACAACGGATTCACCGGGTCAATCAGCTCATGCCCCCATGACCTGAGAGTCTTTGTCAGCGACTCCAACTCCGGCTCAGTGTCCGTAACTAACGCTAATAGTATCCAGTCTTCATTCTCGTCGTGGTCAATGTCGAACCACCCGGGCAGGAAAATTCTGCGCTGTTCGGTCAGGAAGATATGAAGCCTCCCGATGAACGGCAATAACCCTTCAGGCTCACCCCTCACCTTCTGCACAAATAATCTATCAGCGTCCAAGAATTTATACTTGTCAGACTCGAACTGCGGATAATTCTTGTAGTGGTTGAAGTCCGCACGAGCCCTCAGCACGAAATCAACGCACAGACTCCCGTAGCGCAAACCGTTCTTCTCCGCCCAAAGGTCTAACGCAACAGCGCCGGGTGCAGGGAATTTTCTCGCGCTCACTCCCCAATTCGGGAAGGCCTCAAGAAATCTCCTCACCAATTCATGACTTGGCCAGAGGGCTTTCACTCTCCCTCCCTCGAACGCAAAATATTCACCGTCCTCAAGACACGGCATTATCGGGAAATTCTCGCGCACAGTAACTTCTTTGATTCCCCAGTCCGTCATAAATGCACGGTCCATGTACTGAACCATAACGTTTAGCCCGAGCAATTCATCAGCTTCGGACTCGTCGGTCAGTATCCGGCCGGCGGGGGTAAGAGGCAGGTAGAGTTCATCAGCAACACGTTCACGGGTGAGCAGTCCTTGAGGTGTGAGGACGTAACCGGCTCCGAGTCTCGCAAGGTCTCCTGATTCCGTGAGGGGCTCGAGGCCTTCGGGGGACTCACCTGCAACAGAGACGGCCTCATGATTCCAGCAGGGCAATTCTTCGGTGAAGAGCAGTAATAGATTCTCCATGATACAAAAACGGGAAGCCCCGTGAAGAGCTCCCCATTCACCAAAAATTTTACGCCAGAGCCGAAGCTATATCCGACTCCGCAGAAATAGTCGCGACCTTGTCAACAACGCCCTTCTTGAGCGTTACGACCGCCGGCAGTTTTTCCGTTAGGCCGAGCTTCTCAGTCATTCGGGCATTCCTGTAGCCGTCAATCACCGGAACCTTTACGCCATTGGCCTTAGCGAAATTCTCCGCAGAGTTCGACAACTTCACCTGAGCCTGCTCAATGCTCGAGTAGAAGAATGCTTTGACCTCCTCAGGCTCCAAGAGAGTCGAGCGGAGGTGTAGCTGTTCGTTGATGTATGAACTTGCAGCCATAGCCGCGACCGCACCATCAGAGGCCGCAGTGATTACCTGACGCAGATACTTGCTCCGAACGTCTCCGGCCGCAAAGATTCCCTCAACCGAAGTCTCCATACGGTCATTGGTGATGATCCAGCCGCCCTTCTCTGCCTTAACGAGTCCCCTGACGCACTCATCATCCGGCTCCTGACCCACAAACATGAACACTCCAGCAATGGGCAGGTTCGAGACTTCACCGGTCTTTACGTTCTTGAGGACTAGATTCAGGTTCCTCATGTCGTCGTCGTCTTCGGGGTCTCTGTCCTCTATCTTCTCGACTACGGAATTGTAGACCGGCTCAATCTTCGGGTTAGCGAGTGCCTGAGCGATTGCCGCACGGTCTGCCCTGAACTCGTCGCGCCTGTGAATTATGTAGACCTTTGACGCAAACTTTGTGAGGTACCCGCCCTCCTCAACTGCGGTGTTGCCTCCTCCGACTACGGCCACTTCAAGGTCCTCAAAGAACGCTCCGTCGCAAACTGCACAGAAACTTACGCCCTGCCCGATGTGTTCGGCTTCACCCTCACAGCCGAGCCTCCTGAAGTGTGCACCTGTGGCTACGATTATCGCTTCGGCCTCGATTTCGTTGGTGTCCGCGCCCTTCTTGGTGATGACTACCTTCTTGTCCCCGCGAAGTTCTACGGTGCTGTTGTCGACCATGCGAATTTCCGTCTCGAACTTGAGGGCATGATTCTTGAGCATGTCGCCGATCTCGGGGCCGGTGGCGTGTGCAACTCCGGGATAATTCTCGATTTCGTCAGTGATGTTAATCTGGCCACCGGTAGCTCCACGCTCGAGGACGAGAACGTCAAGCCCTGCTCTCCTGCCGTAAATTGCTGCCGACATTCCTGCCGGACCTGCTCCAATGATTACTAATTCGCGCTTCTCCATAATACTATTTTCCTCCTTCTACTTGCTGTATGTCGTCGCGCATGTCTATTGCTAAATCCTTGCCGTTGAAACTCGGACGGTTCGGAACAATCATTCTGAACTCGCTGATTATGTCCATCTCTAGCAGGCAGTCCTTCACTGAAAGCTCCAAGACATGTCCGCCCTTCTTCCCGTCGTCAGAGATGAAGTGAAGGTGCCAGCCGGGAGTGTTCAAGCCGCCCATGTACTCGGGGCAGTAGAGTGCTACGACCGTCCCGCGTACGTCCTTGTACTCAAATTCCCGCTGGTCGGTCTTGAGTGCGTCATTGAGGGGCTTGTACGGCTCATGCTGTGCGAGTTCACTGCGGACGAGAATATACGGCACAACTCCGCTGACTTTGGCCATGTAGAACTGGTTGCGGCCATGTTCACGGGCGGCTTCGGT
>JAFPZI010000209.1 GCA_017417365.1 Synergistaceae bacterium | reverse complement strand
TTTTCTTCGTGGCAGGAAATAGTGTCAGGTTTGGGGTGGGGTCTCGGTTATTTCGGGATGCCGCACATAATTATTCGGTTCATGTCGATAAACTCACAGCGGGAACTCAGGAAGTCGGCCAAGATTGGAATCTCGTGGACGGTAATAATCTTGGTGTTTGCGGCACTTGTTGGGATAATCGGACGTATGTTCATAGGTTATGATGAGGCGGTGAACAGCAACTCACTAGTGTTTGTGGTGATGACGCGGAGGATTTTCCCTGCGGTGATTTCGGGAGTGTTGCTCTCTGCGGTGCTGGCTGCGGCGATGAGTACGGCGGACAGTCAGTTACTTGCGGCGGCGAGTGCGTTTGCTTCGGACGTGTATAGGCCGGTGATTCGCGGGGACAAGGCGGGGAATCGAGAGATGCTCTGGGCTGGCAGAATAGTTGTGCTGGTGATAGCGATTGCTGCGCTCTACATAGCGTCGAGTCCCAATGCCGGGTCAATCATGGCCTTAGTGTCCAATGCGTGGGGAGTGTTTGGGGCAGCTTTTGGGCCGTCAATAATGCTGAGTCTGTTCTGGAAGAGGTTCACGTATGCTGGAGCTGCGTGCGGGATTTTTGCTGGGGCAGTTGTGGATATTGCGTGGCTGTCGTATTTGTCCTATACTAACGTGTATGAGATAATCCCGGGGTTTATTGCGGGATTGGTGGTAGCTGTGTGCGTGTCTCTGCTTTCACCGAAGCCTTCAGCAGAAGTTGAGGCACTATTTGATAAAGCCATGGAGATGGCAGGAGAGAAGTAATAAGTCTAAATACCTTGTCTTTCTCCGCGCCATTTCTTGAGCCTCCCTGATTTTCGGGGAGGTTCTCTTATTCCCTAACGCTCAATAGTGAAGCCATTCACCCCCCAAACACTAATATCATCATACTTTATGTACACATTCTCTGGAGGAATGCCCAGCACTTCCCTGAAGGCCCGAGTGATTTCCCGCGTAAAACCCTCATAGCCCAAATGCTCCTCATTCCCGAAGATACTCACCTCAATATATGCTGCCGGCCGGGAATCCTCCCCCCTCAGCCAGAAGTGATAATCCCCCTCAAACCCCAGCATAAGATACTGTTCACTTTTTCCCGGCACAAGCTCTATCGCCCGACCAAGAATAGCCTTAATCTCCCGTTCCTGCTCCCTGCTGACCGACACATTCACTCTGGCAATCACAAACGGCATCACTCCCACCCCCTGAGAAGCTCTAATATTCTGTCTGCTGTCTCCTGCTCCTTGCGCTGGTAGGTGTGCCCTGTTCCCTCAATGAAGATTAGCTTGTTCTCCCCAGCCGTCGGAATATGCTCGTTGATGTTGCTCAAGAACCCCGCAGGATTCCCATAGGTGAAATTGTCGTAAGTCCCTATCAACAATGCCCCAGTGTGAGTGATCCTCTCAGCCTGCGAGAAATCTTTATCCGACTCAACGTGAACGTTATTGAGCGTGTCCGAGAAAAGCCAGTCGTTAGCGGTGTCGGCAATACACGGAACCCACCCCATGAACTGGAACGGCAGCATGTCCTTCCCCCGCCCCTCAGCAACTCGAGAACTCACTATGCTCTTCTCACGCTCAGTAACTCCCTTCATGAGCCACTCAAGATTCGCCGGACTAAGCAGCAGGAAGTGAGAGACCCTCTCCGTATCGTGATGCCCCGACAAGTAATGGATTACCTTATTCGCCCCGAGTGAGTGCCCAGCCAGAATAACATTCTTGTAGCCTTCGGACTGCGCAAAATCCAGGTAAGCGTCAATGTCCTCGTCAGTGTAGGAGAAATATTCGTTGTAGGAGCCGATGACTTCGGGCTTGCCGGTCCTGACGTTGAACGTGTCTATCCTGTTGAACGCGTCGTTAGTCTGCGCGTAAATGAAGTCCATACCTCCGGCGTTGAGGGTGTCGCCAAAGTTGTAGTAGAACGGGTTCGAGTAGAAATTTCCGTGAATGCCGGTTATCGAGATCAGTACGGTCTTGGCCTTCACGTTATCGGGCCTGAACAATACCCCGTTAAGGACGCTCCCTCTCTGTGTGGGAACGCTGAGCCTGTACGCACTCATCTGAACACGCACCTGTGCCCGTGAGACCCGTAACAAGCATTGCACGACACACACGCAGACTCCGTAGCTCTGCCCTCGCGAATTTTTATGGGCAGGTCTGGTTCTCTGAGCAATGGACGTGAGAGTGAGAGCAGCTCAATTTTCGTTGTGTCAAGGATTCTCTGCATGACTTCTACGCTTCGGAGCCCACCGACGAGAATCACGGGAACATTCAAGTTTTCCGCAAGAACCTCCGCAAAGTTCAGGAAGTACCCTTCGTCAACGTGAGGCCTCACACCCTGAACTGAAGTACCGTTGCCGCTGACCTCGATTGAGTCTATTCCGTTGTCGGCTAGGAGCTTGCATATTTCGAGGCTCTCTTCTTCCTCAAGGCCGCCCATAGTGAAGTCGCTGCAATTGATCTTGACAGTAACGTGGAGGCCGGGAGCTTTTGCCTTAATGCCCCTGAGAATCTCTAGGACAATTCGTGAACGGTTGAGGGTGCTGCCGCCGTAATCGTCCTGTCTGTGGTTCACTCTAGGGCTGATAAACCGGCTCAGGAAGAAGAAGTGTGCTGCGTGAATCTGGACTCCGTCAAAGCCTGCCTTCTCTGCTCTCACTGCTGCCTGAACGAACAGGTCAATCACTTCACGGATCTCGTCAAGTGTCATGCTTGTCGGTTCTACTTGCTGGGTGAGGCCGTTCGGGAGCTGCCGGTAATACGCACCCATAGCGAGCTGGACTAATGCCGGGCAGCCTCCGGAGTGTATAACGTCCGCGAGCCTCCTGAACTGCGGGATAAGTTCATCGCGTGAGAGCCTCATTGCTCCGTGAATGTAGTGGTCGTCCTGAGATACGTCGGTGAAGCCCACGATTACCGCACCGACTCCGCCGTGTGAGAGTTCGCGGTAAATCTCGTAAGCCTCATCAGTGATTGAGCCGTCGAATTTGGCCAAGCCCTCCCAAGTTGCGGAACGTATCAGCCTGTTCTTCATGACGAGGTGATTCAGAGTTACGGTGTCAAAGATAGTTCTTGCCATAAAATAGTCATCCCTTGTTTGAGAAATTTACGGCACAACATTATAATTATCTGCACTAAATCCGAAAGTATGAAGAATTTTCTTAGCGGCTACAATTTTTCTAGCTTTGAGGGGGCTTATTGATGGAGCAGAATCTTCCTGTGAACGAAAATATTTATGAGACTGACTGCCCGATACTCTACGCGATGAGGATTATCGGCCAGAAGTGGAAGCTGCCTATTCTGTGGTACATTGCCGACTCGCAGGGGCAGACGATACGCTACAAGGAGCTTGAACGGCGGGTAGTGGGGATTACGGCGACGATGCTGACGAAGTGTCTGCGGGAACTTGAGGCGGACAGGCTGATTTGCCGGAAGCAGTACAACACGATTCCGCCTATGGTTGAATACAGTTTGGCGGATAGGGGGAAGTCATTAATTCCGGCATTGGAGTCAGTGTATTCGTGGGCTGAGGAGCAGATGAGGACAAGAATTAATCTCCCCTGAGGCTTTGATGAGGCGGAGTGTTTGTGTGTTACTCTCAATACGTACTGAGGAAATCATAGCGTCCTGCTCTGTGTGAGATGTGTACTTGGCTGGTCAGGATAATAATTAATCTCCTATGAGGCTTTAGGGAGGCGGAGTGTTCTTGCGTGAGAAACTATGTGCTTGTGCGCTACTCTCACTACATATTGAGGAATTTGCGGCTTCCCGCTCTGGCTTGGATATAGTGCCAACAAGACAAAAAATTAACCTCCCCTGCATCTTTGGGGAGGCCGTGAGTTCTCTGTGTGGTGTCTAGGCCTGAAGAGTCTTAAGATTACGAGCCATCAACTCTTTGCGTCTGGCGGCGGTGTTCTTGTGCATTACGCCCTTCACTACTGCCTTGTCAATCACGCTCTGCGCCGTGTCGAAACTCTTGCGCGCTCCCTCGTGGTCTCCGGCAGCCACAGCCTGAAGGACTTTCTTGACGGCAGTCTTGCACATTGATGTCCAGTGCTTATTATAGAGTCTGTTGCGTTCGGCTATTTTGACTCGTCTCTCTGCTGATTTCTTGTTCGGCATTGATATTCTCTCCTGAATGATTGTGTAATGGTGCCGGAGGGGAGACTCGAACTCCCACAGAGTCGCCCCCGGCGGATTTTGAGTCCGCTGCGTCTACCATTCCGCCACTCCGGCAATGTGATAAAGATACAGCGTGATTAAAGATTTGTCAAACGATTAAACATTTTATAATGAAATCACACTCGAGAGCTTCACGAATTTCAGCGGGTACACCATCAAGAACATCTATGCACCTGACTCACGCAAGACACTCAGGCTCAGATTTTAGGGGGAATGATCTTCCGGGAAATTCTATCCTCCTCAATGATGATAGCGCAAAACTTTTTCACTCTACGTTGACGGCTCCTAATCAGCATGACGAAGAATTAGCCCCGCACTAAGTATTGCCCATTTTGCAGCTGAACTTTGTCAGTCATCCCCTAATCACGCAGAACCTTCTACGCATGAGGTGAAGTGCATGTGAAATTTTTGAACACGCAAAGACAAGGTTTTATGCTATAATTCGTTTACTCACTCGAATGCATACAATTTTACTAGCGTATTGTTTTGTCGTGTGGTCGTCATACCACAAGGCAGGGAGAGCGTTAATTAGTTGTGTGCAAATTTCTTGTATTTTTCTCCAAAGTATTTACGGCTGAAGGTGCGCGGTGAGAGTCCGTGCGGGAAGTTATCTGTACAGGTGCAGGTAAATTTGTGGCGTAACTATTTAGGAGGTAGTTGTATGAGGAACTTTAAGCTGCGAAGTGTTTGCGGGGTACTTCTTCTGGCAGCTATTATTCTTTCCACGTTCGGTGCCGGGACCGCTTCAGCAAGAAGACGGAACTTCTCGTTTGTCAATTACAGCGGGCGTATCGTCTCGTACCTGTACATAACTCAGTCAGCATACCGCAAATGGGGACATGATCTTATAGGCTCTACAGTGTTAGCTAATGGTGATAGCTGCGGCTGCTGGTATGACGACAGAATTCGCTACTTTGACGTTAGGGTAGTTTTCTCAGATGGTTCTGATGCGGTATTTATGCGTCATAGCTTCAGAGGTCTGTGGCGGCTGACGTTATTCAACAGGAACGGTACATACACAATAAGGTCAAATTAGTCTCAAGGCCGCAAAATAGAGGCATATTATGTTCAGAAGACTCAATGTTCCCGGATTATGCATGGGACTCGCTGTCCTTCTTGTCGTGCTTGCCGCAGAATCAGCTTCCGCAAAATTGGTAAGCTGCCAGTTCTACAATTACACCAGCCGTTTGGTCGTGAGCATGCACATGTCTTTGCCGGGTAAGGAAGAATGGGGAAGAGACATACTGACGAGTTCTGTTGTCGACAACGGAGACTCTTACACTTTCTCCTACGAAGACGATTTCGATAATTACGCGCGCTTTGTGGACATCAAGATGGTGTGCTGGGACAAGGCCGGAGATATTATCTTCCGGAATATCGACCTTCAAGGCATGTGGAGGATGTCGATATTTTGGAATAGCAGTTCGTCGAATTACTCCCTGCAAAAGAATTAGTGCCCGGAAAGAAAAGAGCTGCTCCCCTAGATGGAAGCGGCTCTTGTTGTATGTTCCAGCGGAAGATTCAGCACACACTGCCCATACCGTTATCCTTAAGGTGTTTCACGGCACTGCGCACCTCTTGGGACTTCCCGCGCCTCGTGATGAATAACGCGTCGGGAGTGTCCACCACAATCAAGTCATTCACACCGTTCAAGACCGTCAATTTCTCCCGAGAGTGAACAAAACAATTCTCGCTCTCCAGCGTCAACGCAGACCCGGTGATTACGTTTCTGTTCTCGTCAACCTCTAGAACGTCATCGTGGAGCGCGTCCCAAGACCCAACGTCAGACCATCCAGAGTTCACCAGAGGCACAACAGCAACACGCTCGGCCCTCTCCATCACGGCAACGTCAAACGCAACATTCTTGACGCTCCCGAACTCCGAACGCAGGGCCCTCTTCTTGGCCAATGCGAAAAGTTCCGGGTCAGTGTGCTCAAGCTCAGAATAGAGGCTCTTCGGCGTGAAGATGAATATTCCTCCGTTCCAGAAGTATGACCCGCTGCGCAGATATTCCTGTGCGGTCTTAAGGTCGGGCTTCTCCACAAACTTTTCTGCCTCATAGTACCCTCCTGCAAGGGCCTTCCCCTCACGAATATACCCGAACCCAGTATCCGGCCTCGTCGGAGCTATTCCCAGTGTTGCAATGTACCCATCATGAGCCGCTCTCACAGCAACCTTCAGGGCCTCCGCGAAAATCCTGCTGTCCCGGATGAACGCATCACTAGGCGCGAAAATCATAACGTCCTCATCACATGCCCCCTGCCTCATCAGGTCCTCAACGGCCAGAAGTACCGCAGGTGCCGTCCCGCGGGCAAATGGCTCATCGATAATCACGCCACACGGGAGGTTGTCAGCTCCGAAGACTGAGGCCAGTTGTTCTGTTACGAGGTCATGCCACTTTGCGCCGGAAATCACTCGCAGTGCCTCAAGAGGTACAACGTTAAGCATTCGTAGTGCCGTGTTCTGCAGGAGCGTGCGTTCACCGTGAAGGGCCAAGAACTGTTTGGGGAAATTCTCACGCGACAACGGCCAAAGTCTCGTCCCGCTGCCTCCGCATAAAATCACAGCGTAAGTTTGGCTCATAAGTTGTTCACCTGAGACTGCGTACCAAGTTTGAGCATTTGGGTTATGCTCGTCGACAATAACGGGATTGGGTCAACGAACTGCCCCCCGAGCACTAAGCTATAGTGGAGGTGAGGCCCCGTAACTCTTCCAGTGCTGCCGGACTTGGCCACAACCTGGCCCTTCGAGATCTTGTCGCCCTTCTTCACTAGAATATTGCTCAGGTGGAAGAATACAGTGATTACCCCGTTGCCCGAGTCAATGTAGAGACTCCCGCCCGCGTAGTAGTGAAACCCCGTCAGCACAACCGTCCCCGCAAAGGGTGCAAGAACGTCCGTACCGTTGGCCGCCCGAAGGTCCGCTCCGTTGTGGCCGTTGCGTGGGACTCCGTTGTACACACGCCGAAATCCGTAGTGGCTCGTCAAGGTCATCGTGCTCAACGGAGGCTGAGGGGGAGTCGTCCAGAGGCGTAACGGGGTCATTGTCCGCAGTGCTGCACCGACTAGCTTTTGTTCCTCGCGGATTCTCGGTAATTCCTTCTTGGGAGGGTTCACCATCTTCGGACTCACCCGCAAATTCTCAAACGGGTATTCTCTGGCTTTGAGGGTGATATTCCCCGAAGCCTTGTACTTCTTGCCGCCCTGCACAAACTCAAATAGTATCGTGTAATTTCCCGGCTTGGTGTTGCGGACATCTGAGCCTAATAACCCATAGGAGATCCTCCCCGCCCCTCCCTGTTCTACGTTGAGGGTGATGGACCTGTTCATCCACGTAACGACTGGGTTAGAGTACTCGGCAGTTGAGGAGATGGAGACAGCGAAGGCCTGCCCAATGTCCCAGCTTGTGGGGAAATTCACCCATGACGCAGAATTTGCCTCGCCGGAACTCAGCAGAAGCAGCAATAATAACAGCAGAAATTTTCTTACGCGCATAAAGTCTTACTCCTGATTCAGCCTGTCCATTAACTTCACGATTATCGCAGAGAGGGCTTCAGAAGTCTCGCTCATCTTGTCTAGGACTTCCTGACCCGTGAGGCTCTTCTCCGGCTCGAGCCCTGCAGCCATGTTCGACGGACACGACAGAACGCACACCCTCATACCCATAGCATTAGCCGTGATGACTTCTGGAACTGTGGACATTCCGGCCAAGTCAGCACCGAGAATGCGGGCCATCCTGACTTCTGCGGGGGTCTCGAATGACGGGCCGATGAACGCAGCGTAGACTCCAGTCTTGAGGCCGAGTCCCTCGAGGAACGCGACAAGTTCAGGGTCATACGCGTGGGACATGTCGGGGAATCTTTCGTTCCAGCGCGGTTCGTTTGGGCCTATGAGGGGGTTTGTGCCCATTAGGTTAATGTGGTCCCTGACGGCGATAATTTCTCCGGGACTGTAGGACGGGTTGACTGCTCCAGAAGCGTTTGTGCCTATGTACTCTTTGACCCCGAGCATGCCGAACACCCTCACTGGGAACGTTACGGCCTTGAACGGATAGCCCTCGTAAGGGTGAATGCGTCCCTGCTGGAGCAAGACAGGACGGCCTGAGATTTTGCCGATGATTAGTTTTCCAGAGTGCCCGGGAGCCGTTGAGCTTGGCCAGTGTGGGATTTCGTGAACGTCAATAGTAACTTTGTCCGTGATTATGTCTGCAATGCTGCCGAGACCTGAGCCGGAGATTATCGCTGTCCTGATTGAGCTGCCGCCGGTGAATTTCCTGATGAAGTCTCTGGCCTCCGAAGCCTCGTCGTAATTATATGTGTGATTAATAACGGTTCACCTCCTGAAAGAATGCAAGTATTGTAGCATAAGGCCCCGCAAGCTGAGTGCGTGATACAATTACGGGCAATGCTGAATTTCACTATGAGGGGGTAACTTTTCGATGTCATCAAGACAGGATAAAGCTGTAGAACTCAAGAGCAGGAAGGGTGATGCTCACTACAATTGCTGTCAGGCAGTGGCTTGCGTGTTCAGCGAAGAGGTCGGGGTGAGTGAGGAGACCTTGAGGAAGCTCGGAGCTGGTTTCGGTTTGGGAATGGGCACGATGGAGGCGACATGCGGTGCGTTGTGCGGAGCTCAGATGGTGCTTGGGCTAATGAAGTACAACGGCAAACCCATACGCAACGAGGCAGCGGAACTTTACCGGGAGTTTGCGGCCAAGTGCGGGGCGACAATCTGCCGTGAGATCAAGGGAGTCGGTACGGGAAAAGTCTTGTGCACCTGTGATGAGTGCGTGAGGAACGCCGTAGAATTGACGGAGCAAAGAATATAGGAGGATGACACATGAAGTTCACAAAGATGCACGGCTGCGGAAATGATTACGTCTACGTCAACTGCTTCGAGGAAAAAGTCTCTGACCCGGAAAAACTCTCACCGATAATCTCCGACCGCCACAAGGGAATCGGTGCTGACGGCCTCATTCTGATTCTTCCCACACCAAACGCAGACGCATTCATGCAGCTCTACAACGCTGACGGCTCATCGGACACAATGTGCGGCAACGGCATACGCTGTGTGGCAAAATACGTCTACGATCACGGCCTCGTCCCCAAAGACAAACGGACCCTCAGAATCGATACTCCTGTGGGAATGCACGAACTAGAACTCACGGTCGAGAACGGCAAGGTCTCTTCAGTCTGCGTAGACATGGGCATAGGCAGAGCAACAACCAGAATCCCCGAACTCATCACCGTACACGGCACGCCCCTGAAGTACATAGGCATCAACGTCGGCAACGACCACGCTGTGTACTTCCTCGACGAGAACCCGGCAATCCGCGACATACATTCTTGGCCGGACTCGAAATTCGCGGCAGAGGGCGACTACTTCGAGAGGCACGAGAACTTCCCCAACAGGATTAACAGCGAGTTCATCGAGGTAGTTTCCCGCAGAGAAATCAATATGCGTGTGTATGAGCGCGGAAGTGGCGAGACTATGGCGTGCGGGACCGGCTCAACTGCTAGCGTGTTCGCTGGGGTCATCTCCGGCCGTCTTGACCGTGAAGTTACTGTGCACTTGCGGGGCGGGGATTTGGTGATCCGCGTCGACGAGGATAATCGGTGCTTCATGACTGGCCCTGCTGTAGAAGTCTTCTCTGGGGAGTACAACGCGTGAAAGTCTCAGAAGTTCCCTCAAGGACAATCCTCACGAAATCGAATCTGCCGGTCTCCGACTACTCAGCAAACCCCTACGTAGGCTGCTCCCACGCCTGCAGGTATTGCTATGCTTCCTTCATGAAGAGATTCACCAACCACCCTGAGGACTGGGGGAGCTTCGTTGACGTCAAGACTTGGCCAAGAATCAAGCACCCCGAAAAGTATTCTGGCCGTGAAGTATTCTTGAGCTCGGTTACCGACCCATACCAGCTCCTGGAGGCCAAGTACAGGAGAACCCGCGCCCTCCTCGAACAGTTGCAGGGCAGCGGAGCAAGAATCTCAATCGCTACGAAATCTGATTTGGTGCTGAGGGATATTGACCTGATTAGGACCTTCCCTAATGCCCTGGTCTCGTGGAGCATTAACACTCTTGACGAAGATTTTCGGTGTGAGATGGATAAAGCTGTGAGCATTGACCGAAGGCTTGAGGCCATGAGGATATTCCACGAGGCGGGAGTCAGGACAACGTGCTTCATCTCTCCGATTTTTCCGGGCCTGACCGACGTACCCGCGATAATCACACGGGCAAAAGACTTCTGTAACCTCGTGTGGCTTGAGAATCTGAATCTCAGGGGGGCCTTCAGGAAGGATATTCTCAACTGGATTCACGAGCATCACCCAGAACTCGACGGCCTCTACAGCGAAATCTACTCACACAGGGACCGCTCTTACTGGTACGAACTCGACGAGGTCATGCGCGACTTCACGGCACAGCTCGGACTCCCATACGTCAGGAACGACGACTCATTTACCCGCCCGTTTGACGCACCGCCGGTAGTCGTGAATTATTTCTTCCACGAGGAAATCACAAGATAGCAAGAAAAAGCCCCTCCGTGTGAGAGGGGTTTTCTTCTGTATGAGTGAAAAGTTTTTCTGTGTGAAGTTGCTTGCCTCTACAGGTACACTCCGCGAATCTCGACTATATCAGTAACCCTCTTGATGGCCGCCATATATGCCGAACGCCTCATAGTAACCTTCTTGGCCTGCGCGAAGTCCCAAACCTTGTCGAAATTCTCGGTCATCAGGGCCACAAGCCTCTTATTGTACTCCTCCTCAGTCCACGAGAAGCCCTGCAAGTTCTGCGCCCACTCGTAGTAGGACCCGATAACACCGCCAGCGTTCGCCAAGAAGTCAGGCACTACAATAACTCCAGCGTCATTCAGGATGTCCTCAGCCTCTGGTGTCGTGGGGCTGTTGGCTCCCTCGAAAATGTACTTGGCCTTAACTTTTCCTGCCGTATCCTGATTGAGCACTCCCTGAGCCGCGCAAGGGATGAAGAAATCGCAGTCAAGACCCACGATGTCTTCTCCGGGAAGCCTCTCGCAGTTCTCCTTCTCGAACCCAAGAAGTTTTCTGCCTCTCTTGCCGGGGTTGGTGTTCATGTACTCGAACGCCTTATCTATGTTGATTCCGTCGGGGTTGTAGTAGGCTCCGGTCGTGTCGCTGATTGCCACAATCTTGACTCCGGCCTCGTTGAGGATTTTTGCCGCATAGCTTCCGACGTTGCCGAACCCCTGAACCGTTGCCTTAATCTTCGTGGGGTCAAGTCCCTTAATCTTCATGAGCTCGAAAGCACACGCCGCAAGTCCTCTGCCTGTTGCCTCAGTCCTGCCCTTAGCTCCCCAGTAATCGATTGGCTTACCCGTCAGCATTGCAGGCTCAAAGTGTCCGAGCATCTTGCAGATTGTGTCCATGATCCAGACCATTTCCTGGCCGCCGGTGTACATGTCGGGAGCGGGAACGTCCGACCACCTGCCGATGATGGGTGCGATTCTTGCGCCGAAGGTACGGGACATTCTCTCTTTCTCCTTGCGGCTCATGTTCGTTGGGTCGCAGCAGATTCCGCCCTTGCCTCCGCCGTAAGGTATCCCGGCAAGCGAACACTTCCACGTCATGAGCATTGCCAGCCCCTCGCACTCTTGGCCCGTAACGTCCATCGCGTAACGGATACCGCCCTTCGACGGCCCCAACGCTGTGGAATGCTGGACCCTGAAGCCCTGAAACACTTTGACCGTACCGTCATCCATCTCCACAGGCACGGAGACATCAACGCGCCTCTCAGGGTAGCTCAGAATCTGAATCATTCCCTCGCTCAAGTGCATAGCGTCCGCAGCGTCGTAGAAATCCCTGAGCGCAGTATCAAGTATTAGGTTGTTGGACCTTCTTCTTCCGGTTGCTTCGTCAATCATACATAACACCTTCAAAATATTTAGTCAATTCGTAATATTTCAACGGTGCGAGATTTTACAGGCAAGTTTTCATTTTGTCAAATTTTGCGTATAATCTCATGCGTAACCAATCGAAACAAGTATCTACATTCATTATTCAGGAGGCATAATCAGGCGTGGATATTAACATTCGGGACAAGAAGAAGGCCATTGATATTCTCAGGGATGATATAGAGAATAAAACCGGCTTCAGTTTTGTGCGCATTGATAACGGGGTTGCAGTGAGTGAACTCGAGCTTCAGGAGTATCACGTAAACCCTTACGGCATACCCTACGGAGGAGTACTCTTCACGATGGCAGACGACACTGCGGGAGTGGCTTTCCTGAGCGCGGGGGGCAACGGAGTTACGGTTAACGGACACGTGGACTACCTGAGGGGCTCGCGTGATGCACAGAAGCTGATATGTACCGCCAAAGTCCGCAAGGCAGGCAGAAGGATATTCTACATTGACGCTGACATTATCAACGAGAAGGATGAAGACCTGTGCAGGTTCAAATTCGTATTCATAAATCTCTTCGAGGAAACAGAGCATAAGGCACAATAAAAGCTCCCGATTTTCTCAGGAGCTGGTGTGAATGCTACTTCAGGCGGTTCTCGCTGCCGTGAATAAGTCTCACTATGTTAGTGCGATGACGGAACACGCACAGGGCCGCCAATATTGCCGACATGATGATAAATTCCTGCGGTGCACCCAGCATTGCGAAGAATATCGGCATGGCAATTAACGAGAGCATTGACGCTACGGACACATAACGGGTCAGCTTCATGATGACGTACCAGATAGCCCCGCAGAGCAGGACAACAGCGAATGACTTATACGGCCAGATGAAGAATAACGTTCCGTAGGTTGTGGCGACGCCCTTACCGCCCCCGAACTTAAGCCAAACGGGGTAATTGTGCCCGATTACGACAGCCAGAGCAGCAACGGCCATAATCAGGTTCTGCTCCTCAGCGGGTACGAGGTGTGCCGCGAGCAGGAGAGCGAATGCACCCTTGAGCATGTCGACTACGGCCGTGAATCTCGACCAGCCGAACCCCATAGCACGACCGACGTTTGTAGCACCGATTGCGCCGGAGCCGATAGTTCTGATGTCGAGGTTGTCGCGCTTGCCGTCCTTGTCGCGGTGAAAAAGTTTGGTGATTACGTAGCCTGTAGGAAATGAGCCGATGAGGTAAGATACTATTGACCACAAAATTATACTTCGCATTATAGTTGATTCCCCCTTGAGGAAAATTTGTGCCTTAGTCTTGGCCGTGAATCCTGTCTGAACCCTTCTTGATGTTCAGCTTCACTAAATCCTTGTCCCTGAGCTCGTCCCACTTGAAGTTCAGCACCAGCAGGAACAATGCAGAAAACGGATCAACCCTCCAGTTGGCGTTCTCACGGAAGGCATCGTGAATCTTCCTGAGCTGCTGCAAGCCTTTTCCGTCAGTGTCCATGTCAGCAATGAACTTCTTGACCTCTGAGAGCGTATCAATCCCTGAGACCCGGAAAATGTTGCACAGGTGGGAGAAACTTTCCCGAAGGTAGTCCGCGCTCGGTGTGAACTCCGGGAATCCCGCCTCGATTGCTGCTGAATTCCAGCGCGCCAACAGGGAATCGTCGTCCCTGAAGAGCTTGTAGAGTTCCTCATCGGTAAACAGCCTCTCTGCCTCGACGGACTCGGGCTTCTTTGAGCCGGGCTGTCCGGGAGGGACTAATAGGGCCTCATCCTTGATGACTTTGCGCAAGTTCAGGAATCCCTCATCGGCCTTCTCGAGCAATGACGACAACAGAACAAGTTCACGCGTTAATTTCTTCTCGGAGATGCTCCCGACGGTCTGATTAACTCTCGGGAAAATCGTTGCCCAAGCCTCTTGCAACAACGTGCGGAGTTCGAGCCGGAAACTTAGGGTCTTGTACTTTGCCCATTCCCTGAGACTCGAGCGTGAGGACGACAGCGCAAGGACATACACAACTGCGGGGTAGCCGAACCTGAAGGGGTCCTCTAGGTCGCTTGACGGGACGGAGCGTGAGGTGTCTATCTCGAACTCGGATTTCACGACTTCCTCAATCTTCAGGACATCCTCAGGAAAACGCAGCAATACCCTCACCCTGACGAGGTCAACCCCAGCTAAGTCCTTCTCCTCAAGGGTTGAGAGCACACGTAAGAGCTCGGCCGGAGTTTCTGCCCAGCCCTCTATTGCGTAAAATTCCACGCCCTCAAGTTCCACGAGGTCTTGTATCAGGTTGCGGATTCTGGCGGCAAATTCTTCGTAGAGCTTGAGGCTTTCTACGTATCGTAAACCTATTTCGTTAATCCTGCGCTTGTCCATGAGGGAAATTTTATCACAACGCTAGAATTTCACGGCATATCCCGTCAATCTCACTAGAGCATTCCGGCACAGCTAGTGGCGCAACGGGTTCGGCCCATTCATCAACTATGCAGGGGACTCCTGATTGTGCGGCGAACTCGCGGACTTTTACGTCATAGGGCATCAAGGCTAGGGGGGTGGAGAAAATCCTAGAGAGGACTCCGAAGTGGAGGCGCATACCTACGGCTTCAGAGGCTCCGGCCCAGAGGTTGCGGGCATCACGGAAGGTCTTCACCCTAACGATTTCCGGGAGGTTCAGGGGGGTTAATGCGTCGGTGTCCTCGTCGGAGAGGGCGGCACCGATTAAGTTTTTGCCCTGAAGGTGGGGAGTGAGGATTCTCACGTAGCCGGGGAGATTCTCGCAGGGCCTAAGGTTCAGGAGCGTATATTTTCCCTCGCTATGTTGGGCTTGAGGTTTGGGGGGCATTGCGTCGGAGGAGGTAACGGGATTACTGCACCCTACAGCATCACGGGAATCTTCACCCCTAATGTGAGTGTGGGCGGGACTTGAGCACTCTGAAGACTTCCCACACAGAGGCATCACCAAGTCGGAGGCAGTAACAGGATTACTGCACCCGTCAGCATCACGGGCATCTTCCCTAATGTGAGTGTGGGCGGGGCTTAAAGAGTCCTCACGCAACGTCATCACCAAGTCTGAACCAGTAATTACGTTCTTGCACCCCAGACTTTCCGCAACTTCACGAGAACTCTCACCCCTCACGTGCAACACCCGGCAGCCCCTCAGCGCATTACCCGCAACCACACGAGACACCCCACACCTCAGCGGACCAACAGACTGCCCCAACGCCCACACTCTGCACCCAAATAGTCTCGCTAGCCTCACCACTCCCCAATACCACACACACGACTTCACGCTCGTACTATCCTGAAAAATTCCTCCCCCTCCCAACAAGAGACTCTCACTCTCACGCAATGCCCTCACGACTTCCCGCAGCCTCCAGCGATTTACTGAGGCCACACCGAAAACTCGCGAAGTCTCGTCGGGAGCGTTCGACAGCACAATAACTCCCTCACGCCCAACTCCGCACCTCCCGAACATCTCAAGGCACGCAGTCAACAGCAACTCATCCCCCAGATTCCCGAAGCCGTAATACCCCAGAATAGCCGCCTTGTACTTCATGAGATTACTGGCCTAATCAGCCTCAAGAACGGCAGCAGCACAAACTTCACCAGCGCAACAAGAATCACTCCGACGATTAACCCCGTCCAGAGGCCGTTGAACTCACGCAGAAGAATCACCCATAAAGGCGTGTGGAAGTGGCAGAAGCTGTTTATCACCGACGAGAAACCCATAGCCACGCACACCCTCAAGATTTCCCGGTAATTCGCCATCATCCCTCGACCAACCAGCCAGCACAACAACACTAACGCAGGATAACCCATGAAGACTTCTTTCGTTCTTGGCCGGGCTATGAGTAATTGTTCTAGTCTGTCGCGAAGGCCGGACTCAAAGCTCGATATTACTGCTGTGTTCCCGCTCCGAATTATCATTACCACAACTCCAGCAAGAATTACACCTATCATCACCAATTCTCCCCAAAGAGGCGGCCTGTTCAGGAACTCGATTAGCGACTCTGGGTGAATGCGCCTCTTCAGGTCATGGATCAGCACTAACACAGGAGGCAGGACTAGAGTCAATCTCACTCCCGAAAACGTCGACAGCCTCAGCATGTACCTATCCACGCTGAAGAATGACGCGAGCGCAAGACCACCCAATACCGCGAACAGGAACGCAGGAATTACCCGCCTAACACGCCCCGTGTCCATCGCCAATAACGAGGCCTCAACAGCAATCAACGGAGCAGTAAACGCACCAGCAAACCTCGCAATCACACTCACCTTCAGCGCACACACTGCCAGCACAATACTTCCGGCAGCAAAGAGAATTTCCGTCCTCACTCCCGACTTCATGCCCATACGTACAAGGAACCTCCACGCGCAGAACGCCAGAACAGCAGACATCGCCCACGACGCAAACATATTAGTATGAAGATTTCTGTGCGCGAAAACAGGCTCAGGCCAAGAAAGCACGAACCCGTGAGCCTTGAGTTCCTCAGCGAGTAATCTCACTTCCTCCGCAAAATCGTAGAACTTGAAGTCCGAAGTGTTCGGAGGTGCAGTCCTCAACAGCAAGAGTCTCACAGAGCGTTCAAGTGCCGCACGCAACATCCTTTCTCGCAGGGCCTTACGGGAAATCCTCCGGGAAGTCATCTCCTCATTCGTTACGCTGTGGAGGGGAATCAGGAGGGGTGAAACTTGTGCGTTGAGCTGTGGTTCTCCGACTTGGCGCGAAAATTCCACCATAGCAACAGGAATCCCCAGCTCCCTAGATACCCCAGCCAGCTTGCTAACGTCAGGATAGCCCGACACAAATTCCCCAGCAGGCGTGAACACGCTCACAGGGTAGGCCGCGTGTACCTCACGGAGCAATAACGCCGCCCTGTCCGACAAGTGCCCGGGGGACGGTGCAGGACGGTAGAACACGTGAAGCCCCGCACGTTTTGCAGCCTCGAGGCCGTCAATGTCGGGAATCATTCCAGAATTACGCAGCATGTTCAAGGGTATCGTCAGGAACACAGGCCCGGTCTTGTCCTCAGAGAGAGCGAACCTCATACGTAACCATTTGTTCAGAAGGTCCTTGTGCTCGCTGTAGGGGGTGATTGATATTATCGTGCCCTCTGTGCCACGTTCGGGGTCCTTCATGGTCCTCATTTCAGCCTGACCTATTCCGCGATAAACGTTGTCGCCCGTGAGTTCGCTCACCATCAGGCCGGTTATTCCGTTCCTCATAAGGATTGCTATAGCCTCATCGACGGTGATTCCCGAGTTCTTTGCCAGCGTCGAAATCTCACGGAAGTCCGCGACAATCGACACGTTATTATTCTCCTGTTCGAGCCTGACTCTCGGGATAAGGCCGTAGACAGCACAGCCAATCACCGCGACAACCAGAAGGCCCGCAAAAATTTTCCGCATACTACTAAATATCTCTCCTTCATAAGTGATTCTCAGAATTATATATCACCGGCCTCTGACTCTCATTATTAATGTTAGGATTCTTCACCGTGAGTTCATAGAGCCGTGAAGCCCTGTACTCAATCTCAGCAAAGTATTTCCCGACTCTCCCTTCAGCTTCAGTAAGCCGTGTGATAATCTTGACCTCCGAATCCTTAGCGCACTTCCTGAGAATCTCCCGCCCCCTACGAGTGAACCCCAACACCCTAGCGTAAGGAACTCCGCCCCTCAAAGCTCCCCTGACTTCCCAGCGGTCAAGCCCAAGAAGGATATAGATTAGTCTTCTCCTGATATGCGCCCTCGTGTACCTCGCGCAGACACATGCTCCGAGAAAAATAGAACATGTTCTATTAATCCGCGAATTTTTCAGGAGCAAGCCTTCTATACCCTCATCGATACCGTGAATCCTCCTCAAGTCCTCTGCATTACTCCTGATTAACGCTCCCTGAAGAACAGGCCAAAGTCTAGACTCGTCCGACACCCTCCCGGACTCTTCTGCCTCCTCAAGAATCCTGCGGGAAAACTCCGGCAGCATGTCCACATTTCTGGCCACGTCCTCACGTATTACCCTGCTTGAGAAAACTCCCTCACGCTTAACGGGAAAAACCTTGAGGGCGTAATTGTTCCTGAGAACCTCACGAGCATACGACAACGCCAGCATGTTATTCGGGTGAGAGACAAATTCCCCCGCACCCCTGACGACGGACTCCAGTGCCAAACCATAAGCCTTTGGGTATGACGCTCCACGACCAAGCTCAACCCTCAAGGCCTCCCTGAACGACCCCGACTCCTCAGCCCTGACCAATCCGGCCAAGTCCCATTCTGGACTCTCCATGCCGAACGCAAGACTTCCCGCAAAGTGAGTCCGAGCCAAGAGGTTCACCGCACCCCTAGCGAAGTCCTGAGCCGCTGAACACGAATAGAGTACCGGCAGTTCCAGCACCAAGTCAGCTCCGGCATCGAGGGCCGTACGTGTCCGGGTGAATTTGTCGGTGAGTGAGGGGCTGCCCCTCTGAGTGAAGTTTGAGGACAGCACCACAACGCACGAGTCATCACGGGATTTTGCGGCAGTGATTAGTCTCTGGTGGCCTCTGTGCAACGGGTTGAACTCCGCGATTATTCCTATGGTAATTGCAATCACCCTCCTAATGCAGCAGCTATTTTATACGCGTCAGGTCTTGACTAGGTAAAAATTTTCTGTTTTCTGGCTTTTCGTGTAAAATACAGGCTGATTTTTCCAGCATTCACTACAGGAACGGGGATGAATTTCACATTGGCCGAAGCCGCAGTCGCACCAGGTACACCAAGCATGCGCAAAAAGGTTCAGAGCTATTCCGATATAGGCGTGGCTCTGTTGATGGTGCTGATTATCATTATGATGGTCGTTCCCCTTCCCACATGGCTTATTGATGTACTCCTCGCCATGAATATTACTCTGGGGGTTGTAACTCTGCTCGTTACGTTCTACGTCAAGCGGGCATTGGACCTCTCGATTTTCCCGACGTTGCTGCTGATCTCTACCCTGTTTCGTTTGTCCCTGAACGTCTCGACTACTAGGCTCATACTTCTTTACGGTAACGCCGGAGAACTGATTAACGCCTTCGGTAATTTCGTTGTCGGGGGCAATTACGTTGTGGGAATAATCATGTTCCTAATCCTCGTGATAATTCAGATGTTGGTGATAACTAAGGGAGCCGAACGTGTTGCAGAAGTTGCCGCAAGATTCACCCTCGACGCTATGCCCGGTAAACAGATGTCGATTGATGCTGACCTCAATTCGGGACTGATTGACGAACAGGGAGCCAAGCAGAGAAGGCAGGACATTCAGCGCGAGGCAGATTTTTACGGAGCTATGGACGGTGCGTCAAAGTTCGTGAAGGGGGACGCAATAGCCGGACTAATAATCACAACGATAAACATAATCGGCGGTCTGTCAATCGGAATCTTCATGCGCGGGATGGACGCAGGGCAGGCCGCAGGACATTACAGCCTCCTAACCGTTGGGGACGGCCTAGTGGGACAAATTCCCGCCCTCCTCATGTCTACGGCAATGGGCGTAATAGTTACCCGAGCGGCGGCATCGTCGGAACTTGGCCCGGACTTGATCAACTCGTTCACGCGTTACCCGAGACCGCTCTACATTGCTGCGGGAATGCTCTTATCGCTGGGACTGATTCCCGGACTACCTACGGCACCGTTCGTGGCTCTGGCACTGTTGACGGGGTTTCTTGGGTATTCCGTGAGCAGAGAAGCAGCGTTGCAGTCAATCAATGCTGAGGAGCAGGCCACAATGACTCAATCCGCACCTGGCACACCGGGAGCACCCGCAGGACCGGCCGGAGCACCGGGAGCCGCTGGAGCACAGGCAGAATCCGGGCAAAAATCCGAGCCGGTATCACCCGACGACGTTATGAAGCTGTTGACCGTTGAACCTATGGAGGCAGAAATAGGCTACGCGATTATCCCGCTGATTGACCCCGGACAGGGAGGCGACATGCTCGAACGTATAGGCACAATCCGCAAACAAATGGCCCTCGAAATGGGTATAGTTGTGCCCCCAATCCGAATCAGGGACAACATACAGATTAAGCCCACAGAATATATTTTGCGCGTCAAAGGTGCTGAGGCAGGAAGAGGTGAGTTACTCCCCGACCACTATTTGGCCATGAACACCGGGGCAGTCGCTGAGGACCTGATAGGAGTACCCACGAAGGAGCCGGCTTTTGGTCTTCCTGCACTGTGGATTTCGCCGGACTTGCGCGACAAGGCAGAAGCTATGGGCTATACGGTAGTTGATGCTCCGTCAGTCTTGGCCACTCACTTGTCGGAAGTCATCAGGAAGAACGGTGCGGAACTCCTAACGCGTCAGGAAGTCCAGAAACTTACGGACATGGTCAAGGAGACCTCACCCGCAGTCGTGAGTGATCTGCTTGCGTCGTTGTCGCTGGGTGAGATTCAGAAGGTGCTGCAGAACCTCATACGTGAACAGATTCCGATTCGGGACCTCGTAACAATCTTTGAGGCACTCGCGGATTACGGCAAGATGTCGAGAAGCGTGGACTTCCTCACCGAACGCGCAAGGGAGGCACTATCACGCCTAATCTCCCTCAAGATTCAGGGCCCCGACGGAGTGATTACCGCAGCGACCCTCTCGCCGAACTGGGAACAAAAGATTATGGCGGGAGTTGACGGAGATTTGACTCGCGGCTGGCAATTGAACCTTGACCCACGCGAAGTCCAGAAGATGATTACTGCAATATCCCGGGCAATGGAGGAAATGATAGTCAAGAATCTTCCTCCTGTGCTGCTCGTTCACCCCGACGTGAGATTAATAGTCCGCAGGCTTATCGAGGGCTCAATCAGCAATATTTTCGTGGTGTCGTACAACGAGATAACTCGCGGGGTCCAGATAAAGACTGTTGGGATGGTGGAGTAAGAGAATATGCGAGTAACAAACCAGATAACATTTACGGCAAAAGACGACGCGGAAGCCCTGAGGCTGGCGGCAGAACGTCTAGGACGGGACGCGGTGATACTCTCCACGCAAATGATTAAGGAAGGCGGAGTGTTGGGGATGTTCAAGCGTTCTGTGCTGAAGGTTACGGCCGGAATCCTTGAGGACGACGACACACGCCCTCAGCCCAAGCCCCGTCAGGCCACAGCAGCGTCAACTGCCTCAACGATGGACGACGACACACGGCGCGAGAACCTGATAGCGTTCCAGAAGCTGATGGAGTTCAAGGAACGTTCCGGGAACCTCTCGGCGGCTCCCGCACCAACACCGCCCACAACACTCGGTGAGGAGGGCTACAGGCTCCCGCAGAGCGAGAACGTCAGAATCTCCCCCGAAGGTCTCAGGAACGCCTACGGACTCACGACTCGTCCCGCTCCCGTAACTCCTCCGCCTCAGCCCATGCCCGTACAGCCTCCAGCACCCGCACAGGCTTCGGCAATCTCGAACGATGACGCTAAACTTTTGCGCGACCAGGTAGGAGCTTTGGCCGACAGAATTGACGTGTTGCTCCAGAGAATTACGGCAGTCGAAAACGGTGTGTCCGTTGCTGTGCAGAGGGGGACGGGGTTTCAGCCTTCGGGCACCGGGAACCCTGCACCAGTATTTTCGCCGGAGGACTCTGGAGTTGAGGGAAGGTTAAGGGCTTCGGATGTCGACGAGAGGTATATTCGCAAACTTCTCGCGGACTACTCCATAGCTTGCCGTAAGGACAGGACCAGAAAGCTCCCGTTCACTAAGTGGCTTGCTGGGCAGATAGAGTGTGCCGGAGACAACGGAGGGGACGCAGCAGGAGGGCGGAAAATTATGCTCTTGGGTCCGACTGGAGTCGGGAAGACCACGACAATAGCCAAGCTCGCAGCGATTAAGGCCCTTTGGGAACACAAGAAAGTCTTATTGCTCACCAGCGACACATACAGGATTGCTGCCGTCGAACAGCTCAAGACTTACGCGAAGATTCTCGGGGTGCCGATAGAGATAATCTTTGACATCAATACTATTCCTTCTGTTGTGGACGAGCACGACAACGCGGAGATTATCCTTCTGGACACTGCCGGACGCTCCCAGCGCGACAAGAAGAATATGGAGCTGTTCGAGAACCTCTACAACGCATTCACTCCTGATGCTGTGCACTTGGTCTTGTCGGCTAACATGAAGTATAAGGATATGCTTGACGTTGTGGAACACATACCCAATATTCCCGTGTCTCACTTATTGTTCACGAAGCTCGACGAGACTGTGAGCTACGGATCAATCTTCAACATTCAGCAGGTGATGGGCTGTCCCGTGTCGTTCCTGACGGTGGGGCAGAACGTACCGAAGGATATAGAGACTGCTACAGGTTCGCGGATTGCGGATTTCCTCATGAAGACAGAAGAAGAACGAAAGCGTTAGTATAATGGCGCGTTATGGATACAATCATCATGACCAGGCTGGTGAATTAAGGCGGATGGTACAAGACACTATAGACAAGAATAAAGCTGCTGTCCCTTCCCGTAGGCTGCACACGCTCTCAGTTCTGAGCGGCAAGGGCGGGGTCGGAAAGAGCAATATTGCTGCTGGGTTGTCGTTTGCCCTAGCGGATTACGGCAAGAGGGTAGTGCTGATTGACGCGGATTTGGGGATGGCCAATCTGGATATATTATGCGGTGTGAACAATGCCCGATATAATATTTCCCACCTGATAGACGGTTCCCGCAACCTTAATGAAATTCTCGTGCACTTCAGGACTTCCCAGAGGGCCACGAACCAGAACGGTGCTGTAGCGTTACTGCCCGGGGGAGTCGGCCTGAAGGATATAGCGGACCTCGACGAGTTCGACATGGAGAGATTGTTTGAGTCCCTCTCCGGGCTTGAGTCCCTGTCGGACTATCTCATAATGGACGCCGGAGCAGGTATCCACAAGGGGGTCTTGTCGTTTGCGTATGCCTCAGAGATTACGTTACTGGTAACTACCCCTGAGCCTACAAGCATTCGGGACGCTTACGGGGTGATAAAGTCTCTTGGTGCTGCTGCGTGGGAGAGCATCGAGGGAGTCGCTACGGGGTTAATGCTCGTGGTGAACATGGCGAGTTCGAGCCGTGAAGCCTCAGAGGTTGCGGAGAGGATTCGGTTAGCCTCAATGCAGTTTTTGGGGAATGCTCCTGTGTACTTGGGCTATGTCCTCAAGGACGACGTGATAGAGCAGAGCGTGAAGGGCCGGAGGATATTCTACAGGGCTGACCCAGACTCTAAGGCAAGTATATGCGTCAGGAATCTCGCCGGAGAGTTATTGAGGTTCTGCGACGGTGCGAACATAAAGCCGGAAAATCTTCCAGAGGACGAGAAGGAAGGGACGATAAAAGCGTTTTTCCGAAGGCTGACGGGGAATTTTTTCGCGGGCAAGAAATAACACACAGATAAAGATATAATTACTCTGACAAATTCACACAGAAAGAGGAAAGGAGGTGCGCTCTGCTGCCGTATATCCAGACAGCAGAACGGAATGATAACAAGGGGCGTTAATGGAAAGATCCGGGTATTGGTAGTAGATGACAGTGCGCTAATGAGGCAGTTTATCAGCGACATTCTCAGGTCAGACCCGAGAATCGAAGTTGCCGGTACTGCCCGGGACGGCAAGGACGCACTAGCACAAATACAGTCGCTCAAGCCCGACATAGTTACGATGGATGTGGAGATGCCGAACATGAGCGGGCTTCAGGCACTAGAGGAAATCATGAGGACCAACCCCCTGCCTGTAATAATGGTGAGCTCAATGACTCAGGAGGGAGCGGAGACAACGTTAAAGGCTCTGGCTTTAGGGTGCGTTGACTTCATCGGCAAGCCTTCGGGAGCTATCTCCCTGAACATCAAGACGATCGGCCAAGAACTTATTGACAAGGTCATAGCCGCGAGCACAGCAAGAGTCAGGACCAGAGGCGGCATGTTCGGTGCACCCTCAAGGACTATTGCGCCCGCGCCGGAATTTCGCAGGATGGCTCCCCCGATGAATCTTTCAGGACGGCGGGACATAGTAGCTATTGCCAGTTCGACTGGAGGGCCTATGGCGTTGAGTGAGCTTATCCCGAAGCTGCCGAAGAAGTTCCCTGTGCCCATAGTGATCACTCAGCACATGCCCAAAGAGTTCACGCCTTCATTCGCGAAGAGGCTCAACGATACTTCTGAAGTTGAGGTGGTCGAGGGTTTTGACGGTCTGACCCTGAAGCCGGGACGTGTGGTGATTGCTCCGGGAGGGAGTCATCTTATCGTCAAGCGCAGGGGAGGAGTTGCCGTGTGCGGACTCTCTGACGCTCCGCCTGTGTTGTCGGTCAAGCCCGCCGCTAATATCATGTTCTTGAGCGTTGCTGACGAGTACGGCGGAAATGTCTTGTGCGTAATTCTCACCGGAATGGGCCGGGACGGTACGGACGGAGCTGTGGCACTCAAGCGCAAGGGTGCTTACGTTATCGCTGAGAGCCAGAAGTCCTGCGTGGTCTATGGGATGCCCAAAGCCGCAGTGGAAGCCGGAGTAGTTGATGAAGTTCTGCCGCTGAACGAAATTCCTGATGCTATGGTCAGATTAGTGAAGGGCTAAATTTTAAGGGAGCTTGGGTATCAGCTGAACAAATTTATAATTACCGAAGGGAGGGAAAACCGCTTACAGAAAATTTAGTAAACTAGCTTTTGTCCTAATTAATGGCTTGTATATAATTCAGTTCATTGGTGTATACAGCATTAGATTTCTGAACATTGCCCCGTTGGACGGAGAAAATTAAGCGAGAATCAAGCATAGGTTTCGTCTGTGAAATGTTCAGCCATCAATGAGCAAAGAATTATGTACCCGTACGTTAGCGGGGAGTTGAAGCCTCTGGAGCGTCATACCAAACGTGAGTAGCAGACCATCGCCAAAGCGGGCGCGATGAATGAGGAAGGAAACATAAAAGCTGATTATAACTTTTAGTAGGTTTTCTGTAACGGCAGTTCACCAAATGAGCACGCAAAATAAAAACACTAATACCTCTCAGGCTAAAACCCCAGACAAGAAAAAACAGATTATCATCGGTGTGATATGTGCGATTGTGTTCCTTAATGTCATGTGGACGATTATGCAGAACAAGTTCACCCCCAAACTTGACGGCGTGAAATCTGACGTTGCCGGAGTTGAGCAGAGGATCGCAAAAATTGAGACTGAAGGAATACCGGACGTTGCCAACCTGAAAACGGACTTTGACGAGCTGAGAAAAGCAGCAGATAATCTTTCTGAACGTATGCAGCAGCTTTTGAAGCTGGAAGAAGAGCAGTTAGCCTATCTTGAGGCACAGACAGCAGCACAGAAAGCCCGTGTTGAGGCTCTCAGGAAGTTAGCAGCTCCCGCAGAATAAGCATAAGGCATTTCCATCATCACCTCCTTAGTTTTATACACGATAAGCCCCTGAGGATTTATTAGGCCTTAGGGGTTTATTGTCTATATATACTTTACTTTATGGAAGAATAGTTCTGTATTGAGTGCAATTCGCAAAATTTGCAGAGCGGGACATTTTTTGTGCGGGTATACTCAGTGTTACCGGCTAAACTTCAGCAATAAGCCTCAACAGCACAGAATCAAAGTCCCCAAATTTCGAGAAACCTTTTTCTTCGCGTATTGATATGATCTTGTAGCCGATTCTGGTCATTGACGCTGCAAGCTCTTTCGGATCGATAAACCTTCTGTAATGCCCGTCGTAAATAAATGCGTTGCTGCCGACGTTTTCGCCTTTGCCGTACAAGTCATCGCGCAAAGTTCTGGACTCTATGAAGAATCTTCCTCCCGGTCTGAGAATGCGTGTTAGGCTGTGTAGCAGTTCATCCTGCTGTGAAGGTGTTATAGCGTGAAGTGTGAACCTGCTGTAGGCGTAATCGTATTTGCGGGAGTAAACGGTGCTGTCATTCACGAAGTCTCCGCAGATAAATTCTGCCATGCTGTCCCCTGAAGTAATGCGTTTCAGGCTGGCTATTGCTACGTCAGACGCATCAATACCTGTTACTCGGAGGCCTCTGTTCAGGAAATAAATACTGTCTCTTCCGTTGCCGCAGCCAATATCCAGAATGTGCCTGCCTGCTTCAAGTTCTGGAGCTGTACTTAGTGCGAATTTGCTGGGATGTGATATTGTGTCATTTATTGATGATGAGTAACATTGATTCCAACGGAGTCTGTCTCTGTCATAATTAGCCCTGAGTCCTGAACCAACTACGGTACTATCTTCCATTTTGTCAACACCTGTTTATACGGATTTTGCAGATTATATCACGAGACCTTGAATTTTTAGCTTGTTGTATAATTACACTGTTTCGAGTCTCACACTGACCCGTCA
>JAFPZI010000208.1 GCA_017417365.1 Synergistaceae bacterium | reverse complement strand
CAGGAAGACCGCTATGAACCCGCAAAAATCCACGTTATATAGGTACGCCGAACTCTTGGCATCGTGCACTCGCGCCCGCCTCACAGGAACAAGAGGTGCCGGCGAAATATATTCCCTTCAGGTTGAGGACTGCCTGCCCTCCCTAGACTCACTACCTGACTCCGGCAAAGTTATTGACGTAGGCAGCGGAGGAGGACTCCCGGGCATTGTGTGGGCTGTGTGCCGTCCTGAACTGAACGTTACCCTTCTCGACAGCGTGGCCAAGAAGTGCGAGGCCGTCAGGGGTATCGTTGAGGCACTGGGCTTGGGGAATGTCCGTGTTGTCTGTGCGAGGAGCGAGGAATTTGCGAGGGTGAACCGTGAGGCGTTCGACTTGGCGGGAGCTAGGGCGCTTGCTTCTGCGGGAGTGTGTGCGGAATTGCTGGCTCCTCTGGTGAAAGTCGGGGGGCATGTGATTACGTTCAAGGGCGAACGAGTCCACGAAGAGATTTCGGAAGTTGAGGACAAGTGGGGGCTTCTAGGGTTGGGTAGGCCTTCACTAAAATTTTACGGCGGGGAGTCCAAGTGTCTGGTAACATGGGAGAAGGTCAGGAAGTGCCCAGCGAAATTCCCGAGACGTGAGGGGCTTGCAGGGACAAAACATTTTTGGGAGTGAGGAGTGAGCGTGAATGAAGCTGAAGAATTTTCGTGAGGTCATGATGTTTGGGCGTGTGCTGTCTGCGGGACTGGTTGTGGCGGGGTATGCGTTCTTGGGAGTGTGGGTGTCGGACTGGCTCGTGAGTGAGGGGTGGCCGGTGCTCGCGGGGTTGTGCGCTGTGCCGGTTGTTGCGGGGTTCGGGATGTGGCAGGGGTGGTTGTTCCTGACGAAAGGGCGAAAGGAGTAAAGTTTGCCCCGTTCCTGAAGAAGGACGGGGTTTTATTTGTGCATTATTCGGTGATGTCGGTATGATTGACGGCATACTCCAGAATCATGCCGATGAGTTCATTGCGTGAGCGGTTACTCCTGATTGACAACTCCTCAAGTGCCGTAGCAGTTTCATTCCTTATGCGGACGGAAAAAATCTTGTAGCCATCCTCACCCCTCATATAGGGTTTCTCCTTCACAGCATAAACCTATCACTATACAGGTGTGCGAGGTGCGATGAATGGTGGTTTCAAGGAGCGGACCCAAGATTGGATTTCGTGTACAGGCTCTCACAATGCAGGTATGGCGGTATGCATTCTTGGCGCAAAGTGAGCAGGTAGTTTGGTAAGAATATTCCCCCTCATGATTCCTCGTGAAGGGGAGTAACTCTTTCCTAGTACGCTAACTTGTATATCTCTAATACTTACAGGCTCTCACAATGTAGTTATGCACTCTTGGCGCAAAGTTGGTAAGAATATTCCCCCTCATGATTCCTCGTGAAGGGGAGTGCTTCTTTCCTAGTACGCTAACTTGTATATCTCCAACACGTCGTCAGCGTCCAACACCTTCAAGCTCCCATACGGCAAAATCTTTCTGGCGTTCTCCGCTAACTTCTCTATGTCCTCCTCCTTAAGCCCAAGTTCCCGCAGAGTCGTCGGCGCGTTGATCTCCCGGAAAAAGTCCTCCAGTGCCTCAATCGACTCCAATGCCCGGTCAACGTCATCACCGTCATAAATCCCGAACACTCCCTCACCCAGCCTCACGAATGGCTCCGGGTTGTCCTCATAGAGATACCTCGACCACGCAGGAAACACCACAGACAACGACGCTCCGTGAGCAGCACCATAGAGCAAGCTAATCGAGTGCCCGAGTTTGTGCGACGAGAAGTCCCCGCGAGTCTCACGCCCCAACGACAAGAAACCAGAATGCGCCATCATTCCAGCCATTGCGTATTCTGCACGAGAATCGTAGTTCTTCGGGTCCTCGATTAACTCGGGAATCACCCGCATCATCGTACGGATTAACGCATAGCCCTGCTCGTCCATGAGTTCGCTCCCGTCGTCGCCGTCCAACACCCTCTCAAGAACGTGAGCGATTATGTCAACCCCTCCATAGACCGTCTGTTTCTGCGGTAAACTCGTCTGGAACGTCGGGTCAATCACCGAAATCTTAGGGTAGAGGTGAACATCTCCCATAGAAATTTTGTCCTGAGTCTCAGGGTTGCTCACGACTGATATTCCGTTGACCTCGCTCGATGAGGCTGACACCGTAAGCACCCCGTAAATCGGCATAGCGTCCTGAACTTTTGCCTTGCCCGAATAGAAGTCCCACACGTCGCCGGAATAACACGCTCCCGCAGCAATTGCCTTCGCAGTGTCGAACGCACTCCCTCCGCCGATGGGAATTATTGCGTCAATCCCTCCAGCCTTCACACGGGCAACTCCCTCACGGACTTTGCTCACTAACGGGTTGGGCTTCACGTCGTTCAAGTCGGAGAAGGATATTCCCGCACGCTTGAGCATGTCCGTAACTTGGTCATAGGCTCCGCTCTTGAACGTACCCTTCCCGCCGTACACCAGCATTACGCCTTTGACACCGGCTGCCTTGAGGGGAGCTTCGAGGTCCTTGACGGTGTCTTGGCCGAAGATTAATTTCGTCGGACTGTTCCACGTAAAATTATGCATTCGTCATCACCTAGAATTTCAAAGTTTGTGTGCATAATAATATCTTATCTTTCGGACAATTGCCCGCAAAATTTCTTGCCTAATTCACCCATTCTGTTAAACTTCACTCATTCACACAACACTCACAGAAAGGATTGATTCACAAATGCGCCTGACTTATGACGGCCTCAAGGACTCTCACTCTTGGGCCAAAGCAGCTATCGACCTCCCGACCTACGACCCTCAAACCCTCGCAAGCAACACCCGCAAAGCCCCTCTATGGGTACACTTCGGAATCGGCAACATCTTCCGAATCTTCGTCGGAGGAATAGCAGACTCCCTCATCCGCTCCGGCCTCATGGACAGAGGCATAATCTGCGCAGAGACCTTTGACTTTGACGTGGTCGACAAGATTTATTCCCCCTTCGACAACCTCGCCTTAGCTGTAACGCTCTACCCCGACGGCAAGACAGATAAGCGCGTTCTCGCCTCCCTCACCGAAGCAGTGAAGGCACAGCCCAAATTCCCCAACGACTGGGCTCGCCTCAAGGAAGTTTTCACCTCACAGGGCCTCAAGTTGGTGTCATTCACAATCACTGAGAAGGGTTACGCCCTCCACAACGCAGAAGGTCAGTATTTCCCGTTCGTGAATGCCGACATCGCCAACGGCCCCGAAAATTGTTCTGGTGCTATGGCCGTCGTTGCGTCTATGCTGTTCTCGCGCTGGAAGGCCGGTGCTGCTCCCCTCGCATTGGTCTCGATGGACAACGTATCTCAGAACGGCAAAAAGTTACGTGAGAGCGTTATTGACATGTCCAAGAAATGGTGTGAGAAGGGTTTTGTGCCTGCAGATTTCGTGAATTGGGTCAAGGATGAAGCAAAAGTCTCTTTCCCCTGGACTATGATCGACAAGATTACCCCGAGACCCTCTGAGGACGTGGCCAAGACTCTGGAATCTCTAGGCGTTGAGGACATGGGCATAGTCGTAACCTCAAAGCGCACCTACATTGCACCCTTCGTAAACGCTGAGGCACCCGGCTACCTCGTCGTTGAGGACAACTTCCCAAACGGCCGCCCTCCACTCGAGAAAGCCGGAATGTACCTCACAGACCGCAACACCGTCAACCTCTCAGAACGCATGAAGGTTACTGCCTGCCTCAACCCAATTCACTCCGCACTGTGCACCTATGACCGCATGTTGGGCTATGATTTCTTCGCTGACGGCATGAAGGACCCCCAATTGTCCGAACTCGCAAGACGCGTCGGTTATGATGAGGGCCTCCCAACAGTCAAGGACCCCGGGATAATTTCACCTCACGATTTCCTCAAGGAAGTTCTGGAAGTCAGGTTCCCGAATCCCTACTTGGGCGACACAAGCTCACGAATCGCTACGGACATTTCACAGGGCTTGGCCTTCAGGTTCGGCGAGACAATCAAGACCTACGTTGAGCGTGAGGGCTCTGCGGAAAAACTCAACGCTATACCACTTGCGGTTGCCGGCTGGGTGAGATACTTGCTGGCAGTCGACGATGAAGGGAGACCGTTCGAGCTCTCACCCGACCCGATGAACGCGGAACTTACCGAACAGCTTGCGGGCGTGGAGTTCGGCAAACCTGAGACACTCGGCGGAAAGCTCAAGCCAATTCTCAGCAACAAACACATCTTCGGGGTTGACCTGTACGAGGCAGGATTAGGCGGGAAGATTGAGGGCTTCGTGAAGGAAATGCTCAAGGGCAAAGGCTCAGTCCGCGAGTGCCTGAAGAATAACCTAGCGTAAATTTTCCGGCGGGGAGCAGAAATGTTCCCTGCTGACTCTCTTACTTCCACAAAAATTACGTAGATTCGAATTGTCTGATAAATAATTCTGGTATACAATTCTCATGTAACCCTGAGGAGGCAAAAAATTTTATGGATGATTGTATTTTCTGCAAAATAGCTAACGGAGATATTCCGACTAATTACGTCTACAGTGATGACCGCGTTGTAGCCTTCAACGACCTCAACCCGCAGGCTCCCGTCCATGTCCTCGTCATCCCTAGACAGCATTACGCCTCCTCCGCAGCTGTTGATGATCCTTCAGTGTGGAGCAGCCTGATGGATAGTGCAGTGAAGGTCGCCCGTTCTCTAGGCCTCGAGGACAAAGGCTACAGAATGGTAATCAATACCGGCACCGACGGCGGGCAGACAGTTCCGCACCTCCATCTGCATTTACTCGCAGGACGGAATCTCGGATGGCCTCCGGGTTAATTCCCCTGCTGAACAGTGTAGTATCTGAAGGGAGGGAATGACAATGACGACGGTAACCCGCAAAGACGGCGAGTCGCTCGAAGATACCTTAAAGCGTTTCAGACGAGAAGTAGCAAAAGTAGGAACTCTCAGAGAGGCCCGCAGACGTGAACACTACGAGAAGCCCAGCGACGCAAAGAAGATCAAGCGCGCCGAAGCTGCCCGTAAGAGAAAGAGTATGCGCCGCAGAAGTATCGGTTAAACACTGAGAAATTCCGGCACAATTGGGGGCTGAAATACGCTCCCTTTTTTGTTATCCCAAAGGAGGAAGATTTATGCTCACACAAGACATCACCCATGACTTGACCCAAGCCATGAAGGCACGGGAAGAACCCAAGCTCTCGACTCTGAGAATGCTGAAGGCCGAATTGCAGAAGTTGCAGGCGGACAAGGGGAAGAGCTACGAGATTACGGATTCTGACGTTCAGGGGGTAATCAAGAGGCTCATAAAGCAGAGGAAGGACGCAGCAGAACAGTATTCGGCGGGAGGAGCGGCTGAGAGGGCCGAGTCGGAATTGGCGGAAGTGAAAATCCTTGAACCCTACCTTCCCTCGCAGCTCAGTGATAAGGACATCGAGTCAATGATTTCGGCCGCAGCAGGGGAGATTAACGCCACGAGCCCCAAAGATATGGGTAAACTGATGAAAGCCGTAATGAGCAAGGCAAAGGGCCAAGCGGACGGGTCAAGAGTGAAGGAACTGGTTACAGCGTTCCTCAACAAGTAAGAAGGGAAAGATGAAAGCCGGGGTTTTCGCACTCCGGCTGTTGTGTTCTGAAAGGTAGTTGCGAAAAGTGTATTTACTGGATTGATTGAGCCGGAATTTTATACCCAAAAATTCATTCTGTCAAATTTACACATTGCTTAGGGGGTAATTCTCGTGTTGCAATTTACGCTTAATAATGGCCTAGTGATTCCTGCTGTTGGGTTTGGGACTTACAAGGCTTCGGGTGAGGCAATGAGCCTTGCAGTTGATGCGGGTTACAGGTACTTCGACACTGCGGAATTTTACGGCAATGAAGGCATGTTAGGGGAGGTTCTGAGGAAGAGCGGACTTAGGCGTGAGGACTACATGATAGCGTCGAAAGTCTGGAAGGAACATTTAGGGTATTCGGCGACGCTGGAGGCCTTTTCCCGGACGCTTGAGGCTTTGGGGACAAACTATATTGATGTGTACCTGATTCATTGGCCAAGACCCGATCTGGTTCGTGAGGACTGGAGGGAGCTGGACCGTGAGACGTGGCGGGCGATGGAGGAGCTGTATTCTGCTGGGAAGATTCGTGCGCTTGGCCTGAGCAACTTTCTGCCCAACCACGCGGAGAATATTATTGAGGTCTGCCGGGTCATGCCAGCAATAGCACAGTTAGAGTTTCACGCTGGACATATGCAGGCGTGTGCGGTGAGGTATTACCGTGAGAGAAAGATTCAGGTGCAGGCGTGGAGTCCGATTGGGCGGGGGCGTGTGCTTGGGGATGAGCTGATTCGGGAGTTGGCGGCCAAGTACGGAGTGAGTCCCGTGCAGGTGTGCCTTGCGTTCTGTCTGGCTGAAGGAGTTATGTCGCTGCCTAAGGCTTCGAGTCGTGAGAGATTACGGGAGAATCTGGAGGCTTTGAGTCTCAGGCTTGAGGGTGAGGACGTTATGTGCTTGGAGAACATGCCGCCGTTGGGTTGGAGCGGTGAACACCCTGACAGGGAGCGGGTAAAGATAGTATAATTCACTCAATCCCTGAAAAATTTTGTGAATGGAGGAGTCTAGCTATGAATGAAGACTTTGTGCGCAAAGATATTCATGACATCGAGACACACAGGCTTGATGGACGTATTGACGCGGCTGTTCTGCGCATGGAGGCCAGAAATGAAGCAACAGTGTCCAGAATAGAAGCGTCGTTTGCGGAGATGAAGGCACAAAATGCGGCATTCCGTGAACACGTATCTAATGAGTTGTCCGTTATGAAGTCAGAAATACAAGACGTACGCGGAGAAATAAAGGGTCTTCGCGGTGAAATATCTGCTCTCGGGGCAAAAGTGGACAATATAAGCCGTAATGTTGCCTTAATCATGACTATAGCAGGCCTCGCTATCTCCGCTATAACTATATTGATTCAGTTCTTGAGGTAACCGGCCATGAGTGAAAAATTCTTGCTTCTCCCAGTGTTGCTGCCGGCCCTAGCTGCCTTGATGATCCCCGCACTGAACTTCACCGAACGCAAAGCCCGAAATATCTTCATAGAGTGTTCTGTGTTGCTCAACACATTAGTAATTATCCTGCTGGTGATATACCCTCCTGCGAACACACTGACCTTGTTCCGGCTGTCCGAACGTGCTGCGTTTGCCCTGAGGCTCGACGGACTCGGGATGGTCTTCGCTGTGCTGATAGCTGTACTGTGGCCGCTGACTACGTTATACGCATTCGAGTACATGAGCCACGAGCACCGTGAGACCTCATTCTTTGGGTGGTTCGTCCTGACGTATGGTGTTGTGGCAGGAATCGCATTATCGTCAAACCTGCTCACGCTATATCTCTTCTACGAGGTCATGACCTTAACGACCCTGCCTCTTGTGATGCACGAGATGGACGGCCGGGCACGTTACGCCGGAAGGAAGTACCTAATATATTCCGTAGGTGGTGCGGCTTGTGCGTTCATAGCCCTGACCTACACTATGTCTCAAGGGGGCGGAGAGTTCTTCACGTTGGGGGGGACTCTTGGTGTGTGGCCGAATGAGCCGAGCCAAATGCTGCTGTGGGCGTGGTTCTTGGGGTTCATAGGGTTCGGGGTCAAGGCTGCTGTGTTCCCGTTTCACGGGTGGCTGCCGAGCGCGTCGGTCGCTCCGACTCCAGTTACTGCATTGCTTCACGCTGTGGCTGTGGTCAAGGCCGGGATCTTCGCTGTTACTCGTCTGACGTGGTACGTGTTTGAGCCCGAGACTCTCACGGGAACTTGGGCGCAATGGGCAGCGTTCACGATGGTGTGCGTTACGATTGTGTATGGGTCATCAATGGCCTTAGCTACTCAGCACCTCAAACGTAGGTTCGCTTACTCCACGATTAGTCAGCTGTCGTATATCTTGCTGGGGGTGTTATTGCTGACTCCTGAGGGGCTCGTGGGAGCGTTGACGCACATGGGAGGGCACGCAGTCATGAAGATTAACCTGTTCTTCTGTGCTGGAGCTGTGTTGTGCCAGACTGAACGTGAATACCTGTTCGACATGAGGGGGCTTGGTCTCGGGATGCCGAAAACTTCGCTGGCGTTGCTGGTGTCGGGGCTGGCGTTGTGCGGTCTGCCTCCGTCTGCGGGGTTCATGGGTAAGTGGGAGCTGGGGATTGCTGGTGCTGCTTCGTCTCCTCTTGGCCACGCGGGAATTGCTATGTTGATGGTGAGTGCGGTGCTTACGGTGCTTTACGTGTTCTCGATATTCTCGATATTCATCATGCCGGGCAAAAACTTCGACTTCAAGACCGCCAATCAGGGAGTGTCTGACCCGGGAAGGCAGATGCTTATACCGTTAGGGGTGCTGGCTGTGGGAGCGTTCGTGTATGGGTTGTACGCAGAGCCGTTGATAGAGTTCTTCACCCGGATAGCTCACGGAATAATCTAGCAGGAAAAATTGAGCCCCTCCTGAATGAATCAGGAAGGGCCTTATTATCCCCTCAATTAATTAACTCTGAGAAATCTCTTCAGGGCCTTTTTAGCGTTTTGGGACAAGAGTTTTCCTGCTATGCTTTTGAGCCTGTGATACAGAGGAGGCATAACTCCTATTGCTCCTGTGAAGCCCTTAGTGAAAAGACTCGGCCACTCTCCTTCTGGTCTTCTTCTGGCCTCCCGTAAATCCTGAGAGAAAATATGCCGCACAAAACTATCATATTCTGACAAGTACTCAAGAGTCCTTCTGCGCTGTTCTTCCGTCTGCCAAGGCTGAGTTACCATGTCGAGCCACTGATCGTCGTCGTTGTCGATTTCCTTAACCCTCTCTATGACTTCCTCAGGTGAAGAGTAATCATGACAATTAATGAACGCCTTTGGGTTGAGGACCTCAGCGACCGCGGGATCTCCCCAGTAAATCGGGACCGTGTGAGCCTGAAGAGAGCTTATTATCTTTTCGGACGTGTAGCCCTTGTACGTGGCGTTCTCCATAGCAATAGTGAACTTGTAGCCGCTTTTCAACCCAATGCTGAGAGTGTACCAGTCTTTCTGCATTCTTGTGGATTTGGTGCCGGTATTGTTCAGGCAGGCCCCCAGAGAATCTACACGCTTATACTGTGAGAGCAGGTGAAAGAAGTTATCTCTGAACTCTGATTCATGCGAGTATATAAAGTTGCAGAATCTAGGATTGCTGTCGAGAATTTTGCGGGCCTCCTCAAGCGT
>JAFPZI010000207.1 GCA_017417365.1 Synergistaceae bacterium | reverse complement strand
GTCAGAGTCTCCGAGTCGAGAGCGTCGAGAGCTTTCGGGTTGTCCTCTGGAGGGAGCAGGACAAGCATAGACATTCTCCGGCCCTCGTAGGGAATCCTAACAGCCTTCACGCCGTCAAACTCACCGTAAGCGAATCTGTCTAACTTCTTCATCATCGGGACTTCAGAGACTTTTTCGCCGTCGCGGAACTTTTCGGGTGCTGTGGCGTTCTTGCGGAAGGGGGCGAGCCACCTCGCATTGAAGTATACTGCATTGGTGATTACCATTTTCACTGACGGGTCAAGGGTCTGGAGAAGGTCATGAATCTTCCCGTTAGTCTTTGCGCTCACCCAATCGTTGATGGTCTTGCGGGACTCGTCCGGCCTTCCCTCAATGTCGAGTGCCTCAGCGGTGCTCCTGTAGTACAGGTACAAAGTGTTCTGGTAGTCCCTGCGGAGCTTGAGGCCCTTGCTGAGCCACACACGGTTCGCTGAAGTTACCTGCCTTCCTCGCTCGATGTCCTGCACGAACTCCCCTAAGTCCCCGTGAAGCCCCCAAGAGAACCCTAGAGCACGCTCAATCTCTGAGGCAGTCGCACCAGCCGCCCCGGCATAGGCCATCCCGAACGCGGATATTATGCTGAACGGTGAGAAGAAGTACGCTCCTCCGGCCTGGCCAAGTACCCGCGACGCACTGAACGCAAAATTATTGATTGCCTCCGCCGGTGATGCCGAAGCCTGAAGCGGTACAGCCAGCAATAACGATAACGCTAATGTTGCTCCCAAAGTCTTGAATCTCATTATGAATGCACCTCCTGAATGAGATTATATATCTTGGTGTGTAAATATTATGGCTGACTTTGACCGGTTAGTGTGAAAACTTGCGGACGGTATGATATTCCTGAAGGGTAGTGCTAAGAATTTCGCATAACAAAATACGGACAAGAGATTCTGTATTATAATAGCCTTCGTCATTTCGCTACAACCAAAAACTATGTAGAAGTGGATTTCTACGTAGTTATATCTTGTCCTTGTGTCCAATTATAACACAGACAGGGTAATTATGGTTAATTGTAGGTGTTTTGCCCTGCGCCGGAGAGCTGCCGGTGGAAGAAGGGTGCTGTTTGGCGCAGACTTTTGGTTCATGGGAGGCTGATACGGTCGGAAGTTAAGTTGTGCAGATTTCACACACATCATCAAAGGAGGAATTTTCATGAGACGTGGAATTAGGCGTAAGGGGTTTACTCTTGTTGAGCTGCTGATTGTCATTGTTGTGATTGGGATTCTGGCAGCAATGATGATGATGTCCAGCACTGAGGCTGTGTCATCCGCGAAGGCGAACAATATCGTTACGAACTTGGTAGCGATGAAGACCGCAGCATTATCGTACTATCTGGACCATTCCGACAAGACCCCGGAAGAACTCAAGACGGAGCTGACGAATGCGAATCTTCTGCCGTACCTGAAGAAGCAGAGTCAGGTCAAGGATGCCGGAGATGCCTTGAAGGGCTATTCCGTTGTCGTAGATGAGTGGGGGGACTGGTACGCCTGCTGTGATATTAATGAAGTTACCGGCTCCAGCAACAAGAACAACGCCGAACGTGCCGCTATCTTGAGGAAGCTGGAGGGCAGGGCGAAATCTTCAGGCCTTGAGTTCTCTGGTGATAATACCGGCAAAGGCAGAACGACTCCGGCAAAGGACAGCAGATATATTTACCTGTGGATACGCTGAGGGAAGCCGATTAACCAATACAATTATTCTTTGTTGCAATCCCGTCCTCTGGTCTTCAGGGGGCGGGACTTTTTCTGCTAACCCCTCACGAACTTTGCACACACACTCCCTATCCGAACCGCACGCTCAAGACGGGCCGAAAGCATCAATTCTTGCGGCCACAACCCACAGCCACCGGCCTTTATGCTACACCCCTCACGAACTTTGCCCGGATACACTCCCCGTCCAGACCGAGATACACCGCACGTTCAAGACGTTCTGCCAGCGTCAGTTCTTGAGGGTGAACCACAGAAGAATCATCCAACACCACAGCGTCAAACTCATACCCAGCCTCAAAGCTCCCGACTCTCCCGAAGAACGAACCCCCGCCCTTCGTCGCCAAGTAGAACCCCTCCGAAAACGTCAGAGGCCGTGCAGTTTTGTCCAGATACCGCCAATAGATTTTCGACATCTGGATAGCGTCAGTAATTGCACGGAAAATTGACTCACTCTGCCCTCCCGCAACATCACTCCCGAGCCCAACACGCAGCCCTGCGTCAATATACTTCCTGACCGGCGCAATCCCCGACGCTAGATTCATGTTCGAGTTCGGGCAGTGCGCTACCCACACACCGTTCTTGAGGATACGTTCAACCTCCGCTTCAGTCGAGTACACACAATGAGCCATCACAGTCTTAGCCTCCCTCCCGAACAGCCCGAATCTGTCGTAGCCGTCGCCGTAAAATTCTGCTTGGGGCATGAGCTTCTTCACCAGCGCAACTTCTTCGGGGTTCTCCGACAAGTGAGACTGCACCGGCAAATCATGAGCCCGCCGGATTTCCGAAAGTCTTTCCAGCAATGAGTCCGAGCAGCTCGGAATGAATCTAGGAGTCAGAATAGGCATAGTTCGCTGATAGTTTTTCTCTGCGGAGGCCCGGATGAATGCTAACGTCTCCATAGCTGATGCCTCCGTAGTTTCCCGCAGACTGTCGGGAGAGTCCCTGTCCATGTTGACTTTTCCCACGTAGCTCACCAGCCCGGAGCCTTCCATGAGGTCCATCAATAATAGAGTCGCTTCCCTGTGGATTGTCCCGAAAATTACCGCTCGGGTCGTCGCGCTCTTCCTCATGTGGTCCGCGAAGATACCATAGGCCCGCGAGGCATAGTCAAGATTTGCGTACTTGGCCTCCTCTGGGAAAGTGTGAGTGTTGAGCCAGTCCAGCAGCTCGCAATCCATCCCTGTACCCCTGAAGGCGTATTGAGGTGCGTGAATGTGAAGGTCAACCATTCCCGGAATAATCAGAGAGTCCCCGAAATCCATCACGTGAATTTCCCTGAACTCCTCCGGCAATGTCTCATATACCCCCTCACAAATCCCTTCTCGGCAAATCACGTAGGCATTAGGGCAGGTTTTGAGCTCGTCTTTTCGCGGAGTGTAGAGGACGTTTCCCTTAAGTGCAAATTGTTCCATGAATAATCCCCCCATAAAGAAATACCCTCCCGAGTATTCAGGAGGGCACGTAGATTTTTTGTCCGTCTGCTAGATTGCCGCCGCTACGATACCAAGAAGCATCGCTAGGAAGCCTAACAGTGTCTGCCGTCTGTACGCAGTCAGAAGCCCAAGAACTATAGCCAGTCCCGCGAAAAGAGGCCTGTACGCGAAGAACGCAGTCATTCCCATAGCCACAGCAATAACGCCCAGAATTATGTACTGGACTTTTGCAACAAGTACCTTCTGTTCACGAGATAATATCCTGTCGCTAGGAGTCCCGAACTTCTCGTCATAGTCCGTTACGATTCTCTTGAGCGTTACCGACAGAATCAGAAGCCCG